>WTGE01000083.1 GCA_011525445.1 Synechococcus sp. CO36386bin_37 | reverse complement strand
CGAATCAGCAAGGCCATCGCAGCCATCAGCACCGCCCGCACCACCGATGGCTGAGTCCGGCAAGGAAGAGAAACAGCAGCAGCGCCATGGTCGCCAGAGGAAACCGAAGGCCAAGCGGCCAGCAGCGGGCCAGCATCAGCACACTGCCGAGCAGAAAAAAGAGGTTAAACCCCCTATGCCGCCAGGGCATCTCAGAGTGCTTTAAGACACTTTTAACGCCCTGTAAACCCTGTGCTGAAGGCAGTCACGATCAGGGTCTCTCGAGTGCCAGATCATTCTTTTTGAGAACCACAACATGTTCGGTGGAGGAAAACGCCACAAATATCTCGCTGTCCAAAGTCGAAAACGAAGAGCTCAAGATGTTAAGACTCAAAGTTAAACGCTATTTGCGTGGACGGATAATCAAAACTCAAGAAGAAATAAAGGAGTACCTTGACTATCTTAAGAAGTTACAATTTATACGACCAGGCACCAGAAATTTATAAAACGGGAGCCATCCGATTAGGATCAGAGAATGAGTGAGTTCTGATTAAAGGAAGTCACACCGGTTAATTCAATTTCCATGTCTGCAACAGTGTCAGTTCCTGTATTCATCTGAAGGACTGAACCAGAGAATCTCACTTCCCCCTGGGTACCAGTGAATGAATTAGAGCCTATGTAAGTAAACGCTTGATTTCCAGTGGAATCGGTATATGCATCAATCGCCGATAGATCAATCTTTTCTCCAATAGATCCTTTGAAGTCGGTGATAACATCTCTAGTGGAGGACCCTTTTGCTGAATCTGCTGTGGATTGATAGATAAACGTATCAACATTACTACCACCCCTTAGTTTGTCCTTACCTCCGCCACCTGTAAGTTTGTCCTTAGCTCCGCCACCGTTGAGTATGTCATTACCTCCGCCACCTATAAGTTTGTCCCCACCTCCGCCACCTATAAGTCTGTCCCTACCTCCGCCACCTATAAGCTTGTCCCTACCTGCATCACCTTTGAGTGTGTCATTCCCTGTCGATCCATTAAGTTGATCCTTACCTCCGCCACCTATAAGCTCGTCCCTACCTGCATCACCGTTGAGTGTGTCATCCCCGTTCTCTCCGTTGAGCACGTTTGCTGCAGAGTTACCAATAAGAGTATCTGCAGCAGAGCCACCTCTAGCATTTTCTATAATGCAAGAACCGGTTGAGTTATACGCTATAGTATATCCATTATATTCGTTGTTGATTTGAGAAACAAAGCCACCACCACCAAATGAATTTTCAAGCGTTGCATTGCGCAAATCAATCACAACAGATTTAGCAATATTCGATGCATCAATTAAGTCAGTTCCGCCATTATCCCAGATACAATAAAATCCATTTAGGGAGTCAAACTTATAAATATCGTTGCCAGTATTAGCATTCATATTTGCTCCATATAAATATTGTGCTGCAGCTATATCAAACGCCCCAAGCCCTTCCAAGAAACCACTATATGAAAAATTTGTAGGGGAATATCCATTATTCGCAGTGACATCATTGTATGTCATTACAGTCCAAGGTCCTGCATTTAAACCGTTATCACCTCCATCTTGGCTATTTGACACTCCAGGAAAAACATCGTAGGGGTTGTCCGGGTCATGAGGGTGCTTGAGTCCAAGTGCATGTCCCAGCTCATGAGTAAAAGTAAGATAGTAATAACTTCCTGGATCGATGCTTCCTTCGGGGATGGAGTCGCCATCAAAATACTGTTCCCAGTTAACGGTGGTAAGGCCGCTGTAAGAACCGCTTTCAGGAGTGTAGGCATAGCCCAAAGCCCCCTGACTATCGATATCATCCAGCGATGCCCACTTGATATCAGCATCAATCGCGTTATTGACTTGATTAAAAGTTATATTTGCGACGCTTGAATAAGCGTTCATCGCATTGACGGCAGCAGCATTCTCTTCCAAGTAGGGTGCGTACCCATACGAACCGTCTATCGCAGATTCATCGTCATAGAAGTAATAATCCAGCGAAAGGGTCACGTTACTATCTGGGTCAACATCTCCCCACTTTGAGCCGGTCATAAGACCATTGATATATGGATTGTCATCTGGCAATGCCGCCCAAGTTTCCGATGCACCTAACGTCACCACGTTATTAGGGCTCGTTTTTTGCATGCAATCGGCGCACCCGCAGCGCATTAGTGGTTGGGTACTATCAACTATTGTGCTCGAGAAGTCTTGCGTTGTGAGTAGCGATGATTGTGATTCTAGGATCGAACCTGTTGCAGTTTTTGCTGACGATTCAACCTCTGGGTAAGAGATGTTGATCATCTCAAAGGTTTGCGAACTCAATTCCTCTCCCTTGAGAATTCTGCCAAATGATTCTCCTTCGTACCCCCGGGTATCAGCCTGGTTGAATTGCAAATCCAGGTAACGTCCAAATTCGTCTGTCAAAGTTCCCAATGTCTGCTTATTACTCGCTCCAGATAGCCAATTAAATTTTGGGTTGGTTGTCTGAGTCGAGGGGGCCCATGCTCCGATTTCGCCTCCCATATCAGATTCACTAAGTAATCCAATTTTGGGAATATCGGACCACTCGCCCGACACTAATCTGCTGTCAAAGTAAGGAGAGACTGTCTCCGGAGCCAGTGCTTCAGTTGCCGGGTCTAGAGGCTTCCCTGACAGCCAGGACTGCAACTGGATCTGCCAGTTGTTCAAATACTTCTGAAGGATGGCCTGGAGTAGATCGTTGGTTGCCACGGTAATTTGACCCTCCTGGTTTGCTGGAACCCTTTGCACGAAAAGGATTGACTATCAACTATACCTTAGCATGAGAAAAATTTCATACGCATGATTCTCGTTGTAGATCCTGTTAGGGCTCTGTATAAAGTTGCTCATCTGGCCTCGCGCCTCTCAACCCCTCTCTTGGGGCTCTTCCTCCTCTTCGACTCCGCTCCAGTCGCCCTTTTTCGTCATAGTGGCAGCAGTAGTGCTGTTGGATTTACTGGATACTCGTATCGAATTTTTTGCATACGGTAACTATAGGAACTCCTCTTTCCAGTGCAAAGGTACCCCAGGTGTGTCGGAATAAATGGCATGTCAGGTTTTTGGTTGAGACATGGCCATGAAGATCTTGTCGATCTCCATCGGGATCAACAACAGCGAAGTCGGAGATAGTTTTCCAATTCAAAGACGCTGCAATGATTCCGTCTTGTCCTGCAATTCTCCCAAGAGCAACTGCATGTACGACACCTTGCGAAGCTTGATGTTGGCCGTCAGGCTCATGCCAACCTGAAGGGACAACGACGATCCGGTTTTGAGCTTCAACTGCTGATCATCAAGCTGAATCGTGACCGGGAAACTAAGTTCCCGTCGCTCCTTCTGAGGGTCGGGATACAGGGCGTCAGAACCAATACGAGTCACTCTTCCCTTGAGGACACCGAAATCGCTAGAGGGATAGGAATCGATGCTGATGTCGGCGGCCATGCATGCATCGCGCTCCTCAGGGCAACCCTTTGGCACCCTCACGAAACCAATCTTGTTGCTCGGCACTTCCACCTTCGCCTCAAGCGAACCCATTGGCACTACTTTCATCACTGTCTGAGTGGATTGGGCCGTGAAGCCTCGGGACGTTGGCTTGAGATCAAAGACGACACCATCTACAGGCGATCTCAGATGCTGGTAGCGAAGGGTGACCCTGCTCTCCACCAAGCGCCCATTGAGATCAGCAAGCTCCGACTTCAACTGGGCCGTCTGTTGATCGAGCAGAGCGATCTGACGCCATCGTTCCGCCCTGCTCTGCATCAGTTGCCCGTGGGTTTGAGCAACGATGTTTCTCTGATTGAGGTACTGCACTTCTGAAAAAGCACCCGCGGCAGCCAACTGCTCAAAACGCTCGAGGATTTCGGACTGAAGCGCCAGATTGTTCTCCAACATCACAACCTCTTCCTGATTTATTTCCATGGTGTTGCGTTTTTCCTCCTCCTTCAATGTCAATTCCTGCTGCTTGAGCTGAATTGTCTTCTCGAGGCTGTTGCGGTTTTCCTCGCTGGCTTCGGTGTCCAGCTTCATCAGCAACTGACCAGTTTTCACCCGATCACCTTCTTTTATGAGGATCTGATCAGCTACACCCCCAACGGGCAACTGAATGTCCTGAACGGAACCGATCGGTTCTAACTGGCCGGAGGCAACCACAATCTCTTCGGTGCGCGCGAGGGCCAACCAGGCAACTCCAAACACGCTGCTACCGATCAGGGCCCAGGTGACGGTGCGCATCCAGAAACGACTCTGCTGAAGGATCGATTCGTCGTAAGTGGTGAGATCAGAGGCATCTTGCGGAGCACCAGGATCGATATGGCGCAAAACATTGCGCAACTTGGCAAGCAACGTGCTGGAGCCCTGCTTAATCAGGTCCATCACTTTTTGCGGACGCATCTTCATCAAGAAGTCTCCTGCTGGCGGTAAAGGGCGTAGTAGCGACCGCGCTGGCTTATTAATTGGTCGTGCGTGCCGACTTCGACAACAGCTCCCTGGTGCAGCATCACGATCATGTCGGCCTGTCGGATCGTCGACAGACGGTGCGTGATGAAGAAGACGGTGCGGTCGTTGAGGTTGCTTAGAAGGTTGTCGCAAACCTGCCGTTCGGTTTCGTAGTCGAGGGCGCTGGTGGCCTCGTCCATCACCAGCAGCTTGGGGTTGCT
>WTGE01000428.1:1897-4664 GCA_011525445.1 Synechococcus sp. CO36386bin_37 | reverse complement strand
TGCCCAGGGTGACGACTGGTTCAGCAAGTTCAAGCGTTGGCGCCTGGCCAAGGCAGTGGGATTCATCGGTATGGAGCAAAGTCCCTGTGCCGCTTTAGTTCGTCGCGTTTGCCAAGGCGGTAAGCAGCTACTGGGCAAATCATTCCCTTGGTCCCTGCTTAGGAGCCCTATCAAGCGTGGTAATCCATGGCTAAAGCCAACCCTGCCTTTAGTGGTTCATTGATTGAGATTTTTTCTTTGGTCATGGCGGAAGCTATGGCTACTAGACAACTTTTGCTGCGAACTAGAACAGGTGGTTGGCATAAACAGTTATTGGATACTGAGCCCCGTTTTGATTTTGGAGAGGTGAGCGCACCCCCTCAGCCTGCGCAAATCGCACTAATACGGCATTTGCGTGATCCTCGATGCGTGCCGGGAGCTGGTTTGCAGGGAATCAGAGTCAAGGCCCATCAACAAGCTTCGCGGTTGAGCTCTTCACTTCATGGGGCGTGGTTATGCGATTGATCACCAAGACGCAGTGGATGGTGTTGGTTGATCTGCTGCTGCCCGCAGCGGCTTTAACTTTTTTGTTGCCTATTAACCCAAGCATCAGCAGTATCCCGTCTGTTCTTTGGGTGTTGCTCCAGCTGACTTTTGCACCTAACGATCGCCGCTGGGCGGCGTGGCCCATGGTGTTTGTTCTCCTGCTATTCAGCAGGAGTTGGTGGCTGCATGAAATGCCTCACCCTGGGGCCGCGCAAGACGGTTTGTTGTTGGTTGGAGCCTTGATGGCTTCAGCATGTCTGCCCGCAACACGTTGGCCATGGTTGTTGCGTTTGCCTTTGCTTGTGTTGCCAGTTCTGCTGTTCGAGATGGGTTCGAAGCCCTGGACGCCAAATCCGTTAGCAGGGGTTAACCAAGGTGGTTTTGTATTAGGGCTGATTTTGATAGTTGCTTTGGCCTGGTTCTGGCAAGCAAAGCAGGCCCAGTGGCAAAGGTTGTTGGCAGGTGGGGCAACGGTTCTGGCTGGTGTGATGGTTTGGCAGACGGGATCTCGCGCCGCTGTTGTGGCCACTGTGGTTTCCGCCGCACTGGTGTGGATCAAGGAAGGCTCTTGCGTTCGTGTGATTTGGAAACGCGGTTTGTTGCTCATGGGGTTTGGTGTCGTTGCTTTGGTGGCTAAGCAGCTGCTCCGCCCTTCCAGCACGGGGATCCCAGGACTTCACCTCACTTCTGATTCGGGCCGGCTTGCGCTTGCACAGTGTTATGCGGCTCTTCCGTTCAGCGGTAATAACCGGTTTTTATATGGCATAGGTTTTGACAGGGCCGGTGAGTTTTGCGCTGATCCCATCCGCCATGGAATGGGGATTTCCATGCATGGGGGCGTGGCCGACCATTCCCACAACATGTTCCTGCAGCTTTTTGCGAGTACTGGCGTTCTAGGGCTGTTTGGTTTTTTGCTTGTACTGGCCATGCTTTTTCAGGCGTGGCACATAAGCTCATCAGCTATGGATGCCTATCCAAGACAAGTAGGGCAGATGGTGCTGGTTTACACCATGATCCAGGGCTGCTTTGATCTTTCGATCTTGCACTGGCCAGTGACTTTGGTGTTGTCAGGTGTCCTTCTGGGTATTCCTTTGAGTTGGCAGAGCTCTTGGCCGCATTTGATGAAGCAAAATTAGCCACAAGAATCACCCGTGAAATCTTCTTTGCGGCCCTCGGCCCCGCAACAGCTCAGTTCAGTGATCAGACGCTTAGTGCTGGTTGCCGCCGATGCTGTGTTGATGCCGCTGGCATTGTGGTTGAGCTTTTGGCTACGCCTCGATCAACCATGGTCTGATCGGTGGATGCAGTCAGGGCCATGGATGGTTTCTGTGCTTTTGATATTTGGGCTGCCGCTTCTACTGTTGAGTGGCCAATACAAAGGTCTCACTCGTTACGTCGGTAGTCGCTCGCTGTATCAACTGGCTGTGCGCATGGCTGCACTTGTATTGGTTGTTTTGGCTGTTGGTGAGCTTCTCCAACTTCCGCAACCTCCTCGCAGTTGCTGGATTTTGTTTTGGTTCTTGGCGACAGCCATGTCAGGTGGCTTGCGTTTCTGCCTCCGCGATGTCTTTTTCAAGATCTCCAGCCGTCAGACATACGCTTCTTCTCAGTGTGTTGTGATCTACGGCGCGGGTGCTGCTGGAATCCAGTTGGCAGCTTCATTGCGTCATTCTGGAACCCATAGATTATTGGCATTTTTTGATGATGATCCTTTGCTTTGGGGCCGTTCAATTGGGTCTTTTGAAATCAAGTCTCCTCAGGATCTGCCGGCATTGAGTCATCGAATTGATCAGGTTCTTCTTGCGATCCCTTCGATTCAAAAATCTGAGCGCCGCCGCATTGTTGAGTCTGTTCAAGCGTTGGGCTGCTCAATTCTTGAGGTGCCCTCCATTGATGCTTTGACGTCTGGTCGAGCGTCCATTGATGCTCTTCATCCCATTGCCATTGAGGACTTGTTAGGCCGTGATGAGGCTGTTGTCAATCCAGCTCTGTTGAGTCGATCGTTTACTGGAAAAGTTGTGTGCGTGACCGGTGCAGGTGGATCAATTGGCTCAGAGTTATGCCGTCAAATTCTTAAGCTGAAGCCTGAGTCTTTGCTCCTGCTGGAACGCAATGAACCTGCCTTGTATGCCATTGACCAAGAGCTGATTAGTTGTGCTCCTAATGGTGTGAAGCTATTGCCAGTGTTGGGTTCTGCTTGCAATAAAGCTTTGGTTCAAGATCTTTTTCAGCGCGAGAAGGT
>WTGE01000428.1:0-1797 GCA_011525445.1 Synechococcus sp. CO36386bin_37 | reverse complement strand
TGGGTTCTGCTTGCAATAAAGCTTTGGTTCAAGATCTTTTTCAGCGCGAGAAGGTGCAAGTTGTTGTGCATGCGGCGGCTTACAAACATGTGCCCCTGGTTGAGGCCAACCCGTTGGCAGGTATTGCCAACAATGTCTTATCGACGCGTGTGATTTGCCAAACTGCAGAAGCGTCTGGGCTTGAGAGCGTATTGTTGATATCAACTGACAAGGCTGTTCGTCCTACCAATGTAATGGGAGCTTCGAAGCGACTAGCGGAGCTGGTTGTTCAGGCTTCGGCTCAGATGAGTAAGACAACCTCTTATTCAATGGTTCGCTTTGGCAATGTCTTGGGATCTTCGGGATCTGTGGTGCCCTTATTCACCAAGCAGATCAATGCTGGTGGTCCAATCACCCTTACACATCCAGACATCGTTCGCTACTTCATGACGATTCCCGAGGCAACTCAGCTAGTTCTCCAGGCTGCTGGTTTGGCGAAAGGTGGGGAGGTGTTCGTGTTGGATATGGGTGAACCAGTTCGGATCCACGACTTGGCTGAGCAAATGGTGAAGCTGAGTGGCTTGCAACTCAAAGATGAAGCTCATCCCAATGGAGATATTGAAATCAAGTGCACTGGTCTGAGGCCTGGGGAAAAACTCTATGAGGAGCTGCTGATTGATGCCGATGCGCAGCCCACCCGTCATCCCTTGATCTGTTGTGCAAAAGAAGCATGCTGGCCTGCTGCCCAGCTCGATCCTGTGCTGGATCGTTTGCAGCAGAAGTTGAAAAAGCAGGATCTTGTGGCTGTTTTGGGCTTGCTTAAGCAAATGGTCCCCGAATGGGTGGTGGAGTCTGCTGCGAGTACTCCAGCCAGGCCCTTCGCGTCCCAAGCTGATCCATCTCTGAAGACTGCTCAAGCGGGATGAGTTGGCGCGCTCCTTGGTTGCGTGAGCGACTGCTACTGCTGTTGCTTGCGCTATGGGATCTGGTGGTGGTGTGGGTCACTTATGCCTTCATTTATCGCCTTCGTTTGGGGGACTCCCCAGGCTTCACGCTCGCGTTGGCTTTTTTGGCGCTGTTATGGGTAGGTGGCTCCTACTTGCTGGGGCGTTATACCCAGCGATTTCGCGGTTGGGCGAGTTGGCAGCGCACTGTTCAGCTCGCTCTGTTGGTATTGGCCGTGTTTGTGGTGCAAGCGTGGTTGGTTGGCGTAGCTGATTCGGGTACACGATTGCGCAGTTTTCTCTTGCCTTTGCTGAGTGCTATCGCCTTGGGATCAGGGTTAGGCCATGAAGCCATGGCGGCGCTTCGCCCCGAGCTGGAAGCAGTTGTGTTGCTTTGTACAGCAGCTGAACGGCCCATGCTGCAGGCCGAACTTGAAGCCTTTCCACCCAGAAAACGGCAACAAATCACCATGATGGAGGACGACGAAGACCCGTCAGTTCTCGCAGGATTTCAGCAACGGGGCCTGAATGTAGCGATTAGCGATCAGGCAAGGATTCCTGACTCTCACTTGGAACGTTTCATTACCCTTAGGCCACTCGGTGCTCGCGTGAGTTCACTGGTGGACTGGGCTGAGCGCTATTTGCAACGCGTGCCGCCAGAGTTGTTGAGTGAACGGTGGCTGTTGGCAGCCGATGGCTTCAGTTTGCAACCGGGCCGTTGGAGCTGGCGTGTGAAGCGATTCTTTGATGTCCTTGGCGCGATCAGCTTGATTCTTATTACCAGCCCGCTGGTTTTGATCGCTGGTTTGGCAATTTGGCTGGAGGATCGTGGGCCGATTTTTTACAGCCAGATCCGCAGTGGTTTGTATGGCGA
>WTGE01000009.1 GCA_011525445.1 Synechococcus sp. CO36386bin_37 | reverse complement strand
TGCTCTTTGCCGCTGCACTTATCTTTAGCCGTAACACCCACAACTACACTTGCATCGCTGTAGAACTGTATTTGAATTTGATGGACTCCCAGACGAGAAGAAGGAACGCCATCCTGTCGCAAGGTGCCAAATGTAAAGTGCCCTGATGCCATTTCGCGCTCGCCCTGGAGCACATGAATTTGTACATTCGTCAGACCATCCACAGCGGTGGAATAGGTCTCTGACTTTTTGGTTGGAACTGTGGTGTTCCTGGTGATCATTTTCGTCATCACACCACCAAGAGTCTCGACACCCAGAGAAAGAGGAGTGACATCCAACAGGAGGATGTCCTTCACCTCGCCAGCCAACACCCCACCTTGAATGGCAGCTCCGATAGCCACGACTTCATCGGGATTAACCGTTTGATTGGGATCCTTGCCGGTGGCACGCTTGACCAGCTCAAGAACGGCTGGAATTCTGGTGGAGCCACCCACCATCACAATTTCATCAAGTTCGCTGGAAGAGAGCTTGGCGTCTTTTAAGGCCTGTTCAACCGGAATCCGACAACGATCGATCAGCGTGGAGGCCAATTCTTCGAACTTTGCACGCGTGAGAGTGAGGTCAAGGTGCTTGGGGCCTTCAGGGGTTGCTGTAATGAAGGGCAGATTGATTTCGCTTTGGGTCGCACTCGAAAGCTCAATTTTTGCCTTCTCAGCAGCCTCGGTGAGCCGCTGTAACGCCTGCTTGTCCTGACGTAGGTCAATCCCTTCGTTGGATTTAAAACTATCAGCTAAATGATCAACAATGACTTTGTCAAAGTCATCACCACCTAGGTGCGTGTCACCGGATGTGGACAAGACTTCAAAAACACCATCACCAACTTCCAAAACAGACACATCAAAGGTTCCACCGCCAAGGTCAAAAACGAGGATTCGCTCGTTACTCTTTTTGTCAAGGCCATAAGCCAATGCCGCCGCAGTGGGCTCATTAATGATCCGCAGAACCTCTAAACCCGCAATTTTTCCAGCATCCTTTGTGGCCTGACGTTGAGAATCATTGAAGTAAGCGGGAACAGTAATCACCGCTTGAGTCACACTTTCACCAAGATATTTACCAGCATCCTCAGCTAACTTTCTTAAAACCTGAGCACTAACCTCTTCTGGAGCAAACTGTTTATCAAGTACAGGACATTTAACTTTGACGTTAGAACCAGACTTTTCGACTGAGTAACTAACCTCTTTTGATTCTTCATTCACTTCATCGACCCGACGGCCGATGAAACGCTTCACGGAATAAAAGGTGTTGTCAGTGTTCATCACCGCTTGGCGCTTCGCGATCTGCCCAACCAGTTGATCCTGATTTTTGGTGTAAGCCACCACAGATGGAGTGGTGCGGAAACCCTCGGCATTGGCGATAACAGTGGGTTTACCGCCCTCCATCACCGAAACACAACTGTTGGTGGTACCTAAATCAATGCCTACAACCTTGCCCATCAGTTCCCTCCTATCCCTCGAAAAAAGTGTGACTAGAACACGTGCATCTTCGTCAGAGACATCACCAGGAGGCGAGGTGTGGTTCCCGAACAGACAGAACGGCAGGCTGGTCAAGGACAGACACGCAGGCGAATGATCAGCGGAACCACAGAATTGGTCGGACTGTTAGGGCAACCAGTCAGTCACTCCCTTTCGCCCGTTATGCACAACGCAGCTTTGGAAGTGATGGGACTCAACTGGTGTTTTCTTCCGCTTCCGTGCGCACCCAATGATCTCGCCACCGTGGTGAAAGGACTTGGTTCAGTGGGCTGTCGAGGACTCAATGTCACGATTCCGCACAAGCAATCCGTCTTCCTGCTCTGCGACGAACTGAGCTCACTGGCTCAACGGCTCGGTGCTGTGAACACCCTGACTCCTCTGCCCAATGGTGGGTGGCACGGTCACAACACGGATGTTGAGGGCTTTCTGGCCCCACTGAACAGAAAACGGTCCGACTGGACCGGAAGCAAGGCCGTGGTGCTGGGTTGTGGAGGCAGCGCCCGTGCAGTTGTTGCTGGGTTGCAGGACTTGAATCCAAGCGCGATCACCGTGGTCGGGCGTCGGACTGAAATGCTTCAACTGTTCTGCAGCGACCTCGAGCGAGGTAGACCGCCCTCGGCTGTTGCCCCGAAACCCCTTCTGAGCACAGAACGAGAACTGGCGACTCAACTCCAACAAGCAGATTTGGTGGTCAATACCACCCCTGTTGGCATGAGTAATCACCCACTCGAGCAAGGATCCGCTCTTCCACTAGGTACCGAAATCTGGAACAACATCAGAGCTCAAACCGTTCTGTATGACCTGATTTACACACCCAGACCGACTCCGTGGTTGCAGCACGGGGAAGCCATGGGCTGTCAAACAATTGATGGGCTTGAAATGCTTGTGCAGCAGGGAGCTGCAGCACTACGTCGTTGGAGTGGAATCGATGAGGTCCCTGTCAATGCGATGCGCGAAGCAGCACTCGAACAGCTGAGGCTCTCTTGAACGCCACCTAACCTTAAGAGACTCACCAACTTCAACCTGTGCCCATCCCCGTCTGGCAGCGCCTGCTTGGTGTGTTGGTTTATGTGCTTCCTTGGAGCGATGCAATTCCGATCGGCCAACATTTGCTCATTCAGTTCCCTCTATTGCAGTGGCTAACTCTTCCAGCGTTGCCTCTGTTCATTTTGGAACGGGGAATACCTTTCGGGCTCGGGAACCTGCTGGTTTTTTTCTTACTCTTCCTCGCCGTGGTTCGGAACCCAAATGTTCCTTACTTCATCCGTTTCAACACACTGCAAGCCTTGTTGGTTGACATTGTGGTCGTACTGATCGGCATAGCCTTCACCATCCTTCCGCCAATCGGAGGAGGTCTGATGATGCGAACGCTCTCCAGCACACTCGTGGTGGGAGTTTTAGCTGTGGTGATCTTCGCTCTCATCGAATGCCTTCGTGGACGAGAACCCGACCTTCCAGGTTTGAGTCAAGCGGTTCGAATGCAGCTGTACTGAACTCGACAACACCAGAGGATAAGGTGGTGGATCCGTCGCTCATGCGTTGAGCCTTCAGTCCCCGTCGGATCTGTCTCCATGACCCAACAGCCCTATTACGAAACCATGTACATCCTCCGTCCGGATATCCCGGAAGAGGAAGTTGAATCTCACGTCACCAAGTATCGCGACATCCTGGCTGAAGCAGGTGCCGAAATACTTGATAATCAAATGCGTGGTAAGCGGCGTTTGGCCTATCCCATCGCCAAACATAAGGAAGGCATCTATGTTCAGTTGAGCCACAACGGTGATGGACAGCAAGTAGGAGTCATCGAAAAGGCAATGCGTCTCAGCGAAGATGTCATTCGCTATCTCACCGTGAAACAGGAAGGCCCCTTACCAGCTCCTCGCGTGGCTCCAGGAACAGAAGCTCCAGCTGAACCGGAAGCGGCAGCTTCGGCCTGATACCAGTTGTGCAAGCCATGAGTGGGCGATATCGTCCGCGCATGGCGCAACACGATTCCAACTCTTTCTCACTCCCTCCGATCTGGTCAGCGGCTCGACCTCCACGCAGCGAAGTCGAGGCGCTTCAAGCAAAAGTGAATCAACTGGAGCAGCAGATCAAGGATTATGAATCGCTGTTGAGCGAACTTCCAGATCTGTTCGAACGCAAATTCCAGCAACGATTGGAACCGCTTTTGGAGCGTTATCGACTTTTAGCGCAATCTCAGCAATTGATGGACGCACCGAGTGAATCAAAGGCCATTCCACTGCCCTTGCGGGCAGATGTCCCCTTTCAAGATGTTCATGATCAGGCGGCCTGATCTCAACGGCGCTGCTGCGCTGCCCATAAACGGGTTGGTAGTCCCCAGACATAGATGAATCCCTCGGAAGCACGATGATCGAACTGATCTTCACTTCCGTAGGAAGCCATTTCCGGCACATACAAGCTGCTTGTTGCGGAGGATCGTCCTGTCACCGTTGCATTGCCCTTGTGAAGCTTCAGTCGCACAACCCCGTTCACATGGGTTTGCGTACGATCCATAAATCCATCAAGAGCATCTTTAAGCGGACCGAACCAAAGGCCCTGATAAACAAGATCTGCCCATTGCATCTCAATCTGTCGCTTTGTCCTCAGGACATCGCCGGCAAGGGTGAGACTCTCAAGTTCCTGATGCGCCTGAATCAGCAGTAACAGTCCTGGCGTTTCATAAATCTCCCGACTCTTGATCCCCACAACCCGATTCTCGATCATGTCGAGACGACCAATCCCATGGGAGCCGGCCAAACGATTCGCCTCCCGGATCATGGCAACAGGATCCAATGTTTCGCCGTTGATTGACACTGGATTGCCCCTCTCGAAGGCAATTTCAATCTCTTCAGCGACTTCAGGGGATTGATCGACTGAACAGGTCATCGTGAAGACCTCTTCTGGAGGGGCCACCATTGGATCCTCCAAGGGGCCAGCCTCAATACTGCGACCGAGCAGGTTGAGATCAATCGAATAGGGAGATTTTTTACTGACGGGAGATGGCACGCCAAAACGTTCCCCGTAAGCAATGGTTTCCTCGCGGCTCATCCCCCATTCGCGAGCTGGCGTTAAGACCTTCAAATCAGGCGCAAGCGATGCAATGGCCACATCAAAACGAACCTGATCATTCCCCTTGCCCGTACAGCCATGTGCCACAGCGTCCGCTCCGACG
>WTGE01000203.1 GCA_011525445.1 Synechococcus sp. CO36386bin_37 | reverse complement strand
ACTCCCTAGAGCACTTTTAATGGCAGCGGTTTCGTTGCTGTCATTCGCCGGAGTGCTGGTGCCATGAGCGTTGACATAGTCCACGCTGTCTGGCGCTATGCCTCCATCCTCCAGAGCTAGGCGCATTGCGGCAGCCCCCCCCACTCCACCTGGGGTGGGGGAGGTGATGTGGTGCGCATCACACGTTGTGCCGTAGCCCACCATCTCGGCGAGGATTGTTGCTCCCCTTGCTTCAGCGTGGTCCAGAGTTTCCAGAACCAAAATTCCGGCTCCTTCCCCGATCACGAACCCATCTCTGGTTTTGTCGAATGGGCGACTTGCGGTGCTGGGGTCATCATTACGAAATGACAGTGCTTTGGCGCTGGCAAAGCCAGCAACCCCTAGCGGAGTGATGGCGGATTCGGCGCCTCCGCAGAACATCACATCAGCTTTGCCTAGACGCAACAGCTGAAAGGCATCGCCGATCGCATTGGATCCTGCTGCACACGCTGTGGCAACAGCGGAGCTGGGGCCTTTGGCTCCCAAAGCGATTGCAGTTAATCCCGTTGCCATGTTGGGAATCATCATCGGCACCGTGAAAGGGCTCACGCGACTTGGAGCTTTGTCTTTCAAAACGTGGGCCTGGGTTTCCATGGTGAGCAGGCCGCCCACTCCTGAGCCGATGATCACGCCGATTCGATCGGCATTGTCAGGCGTGATCTTGAGACCAGAATCGGCGAGGGCTTGTTTGGCAGCAACCACGCCGAACTTGCAGAATCGATCCCAGCGTTTGGCCTCTTTGGGCTCGATCAAGCCACTGGGATCAAAATTTTTCACTTCTGCCGCGAAGCGGCAGGCGTGTTGACCTGCATCAAACAGAGTGATGGCTTGAACGCCGCTTTTTCCGGAGGACAAACCCTCCCAGTAGTCGGCGACGTTGTTGCCGATCGGTGTAACCGCCCCGAGGCCAGTGACCACGACGCGCTGGAGACCCTCCACCATTCAGATCCTCAGGCTTGCTTGTCTTCGATGTATTTCACGGCATCACCCACAGTGGCAATCCCTTCGGCTGCTTCATCGGGGATTTCAATGTCGAAGGCTTCCTCGAGAGCCATCACTAACTCAACAGTGTCGAGGGAGTCGGCGCCCAGATCGTTTTGGAAATTGGACTCTGGCTTGACTTCGCCGGCATCGACGCTGAGTTGCTCCGTAACGATTGAACGGACTTTTTCGAGGATCGATTCCTGGGACATGGCCGTGCAGACGTGACGTCGCATCTTACGGGCTGACCTCGCTCGGCCCCCCTCCTGGCGTTAACAACAGTGACGGCGCATCGATGCAGAACCCTCAAACGCTCCTTTGCCGGGTACGTTTCTTGCAAGTCATCCTCATCGGAACGGCCACATGTCCCATGCCGTCAAGATTTACGACACCTGCATTGGTTGCACGCAGTGTGTTCGTGCTTGCCCTCTAGACGTCCTTGAAATGGTCCCCTGGGACGGCTGTAAAGCTGGTCAAATCGCCTCGTCTCCGCGTACAGAGGATTGTGTGGGCTGTAAGCGCTGTGAGACCGCATGCCCAACTGATTTTCTGAGTATCCGGGTTTACCTCGGAGACGAAACCAGTCGAAGCATGGGGCTTGCATACTAATTCTCGACATCCACTCTTAAGATCAGCCCGGCTTTGCCGGGTTTTTTAGATGTGCGGAATCGTTGCAGTGATCGGTTCTCGAGATGCTGCACCGCTCCTGCTAGAGGGGCTTCGTCAACTGGAGTATCGCGGTTATGACTCCGCTGGAATCGCCACTCTGCAGGGCGAGACCATGCACTGTTTGCGAGCGAAGGGCAAGTTAAATAATCTCAGCACATGTGTGGAAAGGGAGGGTGCACCTGGGCTTTGTGGCATAGGGCATACGCGCTGGGCTACCCACGGCAAGCCTGAGGAGCGCAATGCCCATCCTCATCGTGATACCAGCTGCAGAGTTGCAGTTGTTCAAAACGGCATCATCGAAAACCATCGGGCCCTCAGGGAAGAACTTGTCGATGCTGGTATCTCCTTTCAGTCAGAAACGGACACAGAAGTCATTCCCCACTTGATCGCGGCTCAGCTGGAGTCGATGGAAGCTGGGGATGGAACTGCAGACGGCACTCTCCTTCTCCATGCTGTGCAGGCTGTGCTGCCCCGTCTTCAGGGGGCCTATGCCTTGGCGGTGCTGTGGGCTGATGCACCTGGTGCCCTGGTGGTGGCTCGAAAAGCGGCCCCACTTTTAATTGGTCTAGGCGAAGGAGAATTTCTGTGTGCCAGTGATACGCCGGCTTTAGCGGGTTTTACGCGCACGATTCTTCCGATGGAGGACGGAGAGGTGGCGCTCCTCAGTCCACTGGGTATTGAGTTGTATAACGCTGAAGGATCGCGGCAACAGCGCACTCCCACTACGCTCAGCGGCTCTGACCATATTGCTGACAAGAGGAACTTCCGCCATTTCATGTTGAAGGAGATCCATGAGCAGCCCGAAACGGCACGGCTTTGGATCGAGCGCCATCTCCCGAGGGGATTGCCAGCCTCTAATCCGGTTGCTCTCCCCTTTGAGGAGTCGTTTTATGAAGGCGTGGAGCGCATTCAAATCTTGGCGTGCGGGACCAGTCGCCATGCCGCTTTAGTGGGTGCTTACTTGCTGGAGCAGTTTTCTGGAATTTCCACCACGGTGTTCTATGCCAGTGAGTTTCGCTATGCCCCACCTCCGCTGGCGCCCCACACGCTCACCATTGGTGTCACTCAGTCCGGAGAAACGGCTGACACCCTTGCCGCTCTCAGCATGGATGCTGATCGCCGCAAGGCCTATGGCCATGCCGACTATGCACCACGCCAACTGGGTGTGACCAACCGTGTGGAGAGCTCGCTGGCTCGGCAGGTGCCCCATGTTCTCGACATCGGAGCAGGAATTGAGGTGGGTGTGGCTGCCACTAAAACGTTTCTTGGTCAGTTGCTTGCTTTCTATGGCCTGGCTGTTGCCTTTGCGGCAAGGCGTGAACATCGCTCGCAGGCTGAGATCAGCACCATGCTTGAAGAACTTCGGGAGTTGCCCGAGCAACTTGAGCGGTTGGTCGAGCATCACGACAAGAGTTCTGAAGCTTTGGCTCCACGTTTTGCCGATACCCAGGATGTGATTTTCCTGGGCCGAGGGATCAACTATCCGATCGCGTTGGAAGGTGCTCTGAAACTCAAGGAAATCAGTTACATCCATGCTGAAGGGTATCCAGCAGGCGAAATGAAGCATGGTCCGATTGCTCTCCTGGATTCCCACGTTCCCGTGGTGTCGATTGCGGTGCCTGGAACCGTGTTTGAGAAAGTGTTGAGCAATGCACAGGAGGCCAAGGCCCGCGACGCCCAGATGATTGGGGTGGCGCCTGAAGGGCCTGATGCAGATTTGTTTGATGCCCTGTTGCCGGTGCCCGTTGTGAGCGAGTGGGTGAGCCCGCTGCTCACGGTGGTGCCCATGCAACTGCTCAGTTATCACATCGCGGCCTATCGGGGCCTGGATGTGGACCAACCGCGCAATTTGGCGAAAAGTGTGACTGTTGAGTGATGCTTTTTGACACTCCGCTGTGCAGTGATCTTCCTCGAAAAGAGCGGAAACAATGCAAACGCACGTTTGCTCAGGCTTTGAAAACAGAATGGCTGCAGAGGCTCACCTGGGGGCCAGAAAGGGCACGCGCTTGGGATGTTCAGCTCTGGTTGGGTGTCTTTCCGGTGCATTGGCGTCAACTTCCGGATCCGAGACTTTTGCATGGGCAAATCAACTCCATCAATATCGCTCTTGACGGCACCTATTCAGATTTGTTAGTGGCGATGGTGACCAACCCTGCACTGCAGATTTCTTTGAATGGACTCAGAAATCATCGGCGTCAACCGAATGAAAATTTGGCACGGGAATTGCTCGAGTTGTTTTCAGTTGGCGAGGGAAATTTTAATGAAAAGGATGTCAGCGAAGCGGCACGTGCTCTAACGGGTTATCGACTCGATCAGAACAAAATGCTTCAGTTGGACCCACGTCGTCACGATCAGGGACAGAAGACAGTTCTTGGCAAGACACAAGCCTTTAATGCCATCTCACTGACGCAATGGTTGGCTCAACAGCCTTCAACGGCAGTCCTTATTTCTAAACGTGTATGGCGTCAGCTGATCGGTACGACACCGTCATCTCAACGGCTTCAATCTCTTGCTGATGCATGGCGATTGCAGGGCCTCTCACTCCCATGGCTAATGAGAGAATTGCGCACAAGTCGAGAGGCGAAGGAAAGTCGTAGCGCCGGTTTGAAGCTATCTGACCCGCTTGAGCTGATCACGCGCAGTTTGCATGTGATTGGTAGCCGTCATTCAGAGGCCATTGCTTTGAGCTTGCGGGGATTGCGCGCTATGGGGCAGGCCCCATTTGAGCCGCCCAATGTTTCTGGTTGGCCGGTGAATGAACAATGGATCAATAGTCGCTGGTTGCAAGCACGGAGAAGAACCTTGCTGCAACTCATCCGTGATGAAGAAGTGTGGGACTCCCGTTCCGTTCCTCCGCAATTAAATCGTTCCATTACGGGGATGGCGCCGTTAACAATCCCTCTGCCAGCTGCATCCAGTCGAGGCAACCTGGCTCAATTGTTTATGGATCCTGTCTGGCAGTTGTCTTGAGATGAAGCGTCGGACTCTTCTTCAAGGGTTGATCG
>WTGE01000315.1 GCA_011525445.1 Synechococcus sp. CO36386bin_37 | reverse complement strand
GGTTGGTGAATATCAATCTGATCAGCTGAAAACCCAAGATTTTCCGTCAAATACCTAGTAAACCAATCATGAAGTAATCGTTCGTCTGATGAAAAAGCAAAACTTCTTGATTTGGCATTAGACAGTTTTCCCTGAAGCAAACTACCGTCAACTGATGCTTCTGACCCGGATTGTTCAGATTCAAGGATTTTGTTTTCCCATAATCCAACAACATTGAGTGCATTTTCTAGGTATTTTTGACGGCAAGCATAACGTTGTATTTTACCACTTGACGTCTTTGGAATACTTCCAGTTTTGAGCAAAATAACAGCAGAAGGAAGTAGGTTATGGGTAGAAACAACTGCTTCACGAATTGCAGCAATCAGAGCTGAAGAATCAAGGCATCGCAAGGCTGATCTTTCAACTTCCTGAACGATGACAAGCTGCTCCCCAAGATCAGAATCTTCGACAGAAAAGGCTGCTCCGCAACCAATTCTCAAACTAGAATGGGATGATTGAACTGTTGCTTCAATATCCTGTGGGTAGTGATTTTGTCCTCGAACAATAATGAGGTCCTTACGTCGGCCTGTGATGAACAATTCCCCCTGGTGAAAAAAGCCTAGATCACCAGTTCGGAGATAGGAATCTTGACTATCTTTCAGAGTTCCCTTGAAAGTTGAAAAGCTTAATTCATCTTTTTTCCAGTAACCTTGCGCGACACTGTTACCACTAATCCAAATTTCACCAATTTTGCCATCTTCCAACAGTGAACAAGTGTCTGGATCAGCTACAACAACCACTTGATCTGCAATTGGAACCCCGCTACCTACCAATGAACTGATTGAGGCATTAGAGGTTGAAGGAACCTCAAGAGCAAGATTTTTTGACAAAAGATCACTATCGAAATCACGAACAACGGGTGGATTTAAACGACTCCCACCTGTCACAATTAATGTGTTTTCGGCTAAACCGTAACAAGGAAGAAATGCCTGCTTTTGAAAACCACACTGTGAAAAAGTTGTGGAGAATTTTTCTATGGTCTGGGAACGAACAGGCTCTGCACCGCTAAACGCAATCGACCAGTTCTCAAGATTCAAAGCCTCAATTTGTTCAGTCTTAATCTGCTTTGAGCAAAGATCATAGGCGAAATTAGGACCTCCACTGGCCACTGCCTTGAACCGAGAAATTGCGGATAACCAGCGAAATGGACGTTGCAAAAAGGCAACAGGAGGCATCAAAACCATTGATGCCCCAATGAAAAGAGGCTGAAGGATCCCACCAACCAACCCCATGTCATGGTACGGGGGTAGCCACGACACAGCCGTGGATCCTTCCTCAACACCAAAGCACTGGTTAATGAACTGAGTATTGGAGATGAGGTTTCCATGTCCCACCATGACGCCTTTTGGCGAACCTGTGGACCCAGAGGTGTATTGAAGGAAAGCAAGATCTTCGGGATTTATATGGATACGAGACCAATCATTAGACCTTTGAAGATCAACGCTGTCGGTAGCAATACAATCTATCTGTGGACAATCATCGCTGGAAATATGCTTTGCAATAGATTCTTTTAGGGTCGAAGTTGTAAGAGCTATCGAAGCCTGAGCGTCTCTAATAATTAAATTAAGGCGCGAAACAAGCTGGGACGAGCGTGGCGGATAAGCGGGGACTGCTATAACATTTGCGTAAAGACATCCAAAGAAACTGGAAACAAATTCTAAACTTGGATTATATAAAAGAAGTGCTCTCTTTTTACTGAGTCCTCGCTCCAACAGACAGGCCGCAATAGCGCGAGCTCTGTGATCTAGTTCTGCAAAAGACCACCGATGAGTTTCTGTTTCTCCGTCTTGCAAAAAGGAGAATGCAAGACGATCGGGGTGAGCGGCAGCCCTCTCCTGCAGCAAATCGACAAATGAAGAGAAGACGTGCATGAAGGCCATTTTAAGACGCCGCTGGAGTGGCGAAATGCCATTCCCGATGAAATGGACCTTTCCGTCCAAGCACCGGAGACGATCGAACCATGCATCCCAGAACGACAGTTAACGTTTAAAGGTAACAATTAATGTCGATCTTGAGTCGACCGGTTGACAACTCGACTCCTCCTTTCGCTCCCAAGTGGCGGCCAGCTAGACGTCAAAAGGGCTTTGAAGAGACGAATCCAATGCGTAACGAGTGCTGTCTCTAGCCGCTGTCCAAGCTTGGCATCTGCACCACGACTGTCCCCAACAACACCGGACACGCTCAAGTCTGCGGTGAACCAAGCGAGAGGGGCAGGCCCTTCTAAACTCCAGCCCTGAGGAGGCGTAGCAAGTGCAGCCTCGTTGACATGATCGCCGTCTACAGGCCGCTGCATACCCACAAGAGAGGGTTCAAGTGCAAGCATCAGACTTGTTTCAGCCAATCCCGCATGCAGACCATGTGCCAACTCATCGGACGGTATTAAATCCTTAAGTTCGCCGACGCCGCTCCACACAAAGCACGGAAGAACAGCCATCAATGGTGTTTTTACCGCCAGTTCCCTTGCTGCAGTCTGCATTAATCCAATCTGCCCACCGTGAGCATTGAACAGAACCAGGCGCTTGAGTCCCTGGGAGTACAACTGCGT
Source organism: Synechococcus sp. CO36386bin_37 (assembly GCA_011525445.1). Next base: position 2,130 of record WTGE01000315.1, on the reverse strand, counting down.
TCCCACCTCGCTAATGAGCTGGGTCATCAAGCCGGAGGACAAGCTCAACGTTCCAGGAAAGCCTGAATGTTCCGGTGAGAATCCGATTGCTTGAGGAGGAAGACTCCAAATTGGAAGCTGGTTTGGAAGCTTTGCCAGCACAGAAGACAGGATCCGCTCTGAAAACAAAGCATCCGTAGCTAAGGGCAAATGGGGGCCGTGTTGCTCAAACGCGCCCATCGGCCAAACCAAAGTGGAACCAGAACGCTGTAATTCCCTTTCGGCGTCAGGCCAGGACAGGGCATCGAGGCGTTTCCCCTTCGAAGCACCCAAGTGAGCTTGTCCAGTCATGGGCTCTTAAGCCTCCCGTTTACTGCCAGACTGGCTGATCGAGGATCAATAGAACCCATGGCGGGATCAGGAAGTCAAAATCCCACAGACAGCAGAGGGGCCGCCAAGCCTGCCGCTCAGCCGCCTCGCAAACCCCTGCAGGTGATGCATATCAGTCGCAAAGATGAGCAAGACAGGCTCAAACGTGAAGCGCAAGAAGCACGAGCTGCGGCAGACGCCGCCGCTGCCAGAGCTATCGAACTGGAACAAGCGGCTCAAAGGGCACAACAGTCTCTCGCCAAACCCCCCAGCTCATCCCCCAAGAACGATCAATCATCTTCCGTAGACGATGACGAACTGAGGTTTGGTACCGACGAATTCAGTGGGATGAGCATGGCCGATCTACTCGGCCCAGCTGATTCGAAAAAACAAGCTAAACAATCCGATTCATCTTCGACCAAACTCATCAACCGGAGTGTTGACGACTTCGATTTTGACGAAGGTGCTTTTCTGGCAGCTCTCGATGCCAACGAGCCTGTGGGAACCACGGGAGACGTGGTCGCTGGAACCGTCATCGGCTTGGAAAGCGATGGCGTCTATGTCGACATCGGTGGAAAAGCCCCGGGGTTTATGCCGAAGAACGAGTGTGGGCTTGGCGTGATCACCAATTTGAAAGAACGTTTTCCCAAAGGGCTGGAAATTGAGGTCCTGGTCACGCGGGAACAAAATGCCGATGGCATGGTGACCATCAGCTGCCGTGCCCTTGCACTGCGCCAGAGTTGGGACAAGGTCAAACAGCTCGAAAAAGAGGGCCGAGTTTCTCAAGTCAAAATCACAGGCTTCAACCGTGGTGGAGTGACCTGTGATTTAGAGGGTCTAAGGGGATTCATCCCACGCTCTCAATTGATCGAAGGAGAAAATCACGAATCCCTTGTCGGCAAAACCCTGGGTGTGGCCTTCCTTGAAGTCAACTCTGAAACACGAAAACTGGTACTTTCCGAAAAACGTGCAGCCACTGCTGCTCGCTTCTCAGAATTAGAGGTCGGACAGTTGGTTGAGGGTCATGTTGCTGCCGTGAAACCCTATGGATTGTTTGTTGATCTCGGTGGTATTAGCGGACTCCTTCACCACTCCGTGATTACCGGTGGCAGTCTTCGATCCATGCGAGAAATCTTTGATCAGGGCGATGCTGTTAAGGCTTTGATTACAGAATTAGATCCTGGCCGCGGACGCATCGCTTTGAACACTGCAATTCTCGAAGGCCAACCCGGCGAATTGCTAGTTGATAAAGACAAAGTCATGGCCGAAGCGACCGATCGCGCCAACAGGGCTCGTAACGTCCTCAAGCAAAAGGAGCAATCCGCTGGATGAACACGTCCGTGTCTATAGAGAATGATGAAGACGAGCGTTCCGATACGTTCCTTCAAAACAACTGGGAACTTGACTTCTATTCGAGACCCATTCTTGAACCCGATGGTAAAAAAAGGTGGGAGCTGCTGATCGTCAGTACACCCGTCGAGGGAGCCCCTCAATTCAAATTTGAAAAGCGCTGTCCAGCAGATAGCGTTAATTCCACTTGGCTGAAAACAGCACTCGAGGAAGCTCTAACTTCCGCAAAAAAACAAGGGTTGTCAGCGCCCAGAAAACTGCGTTCATGGAGGACCTCTATGCGCACGATGGTGCAGAGAGCCTCGTCTGAGCTCGGTCTTGAAATGGTTCCCAGCCGTCGAACCTATGCCTTGCTCGATTGGATTGCAGAGCGCGAACACGATCTATACCCCAAAGAAGAGGGGTATATGGCTGGTCCGCTAGCCCCACCCC
>WTGE01000241.1 GCA_011525445.1 Synechococcus sp. CO36386bin_37 | reverse complement strand
TCCAAGCACCGATCAGTGTGTGGAAATCGGAGCGATTTTATTCGACATTCCATCCCGACAGGTCCTGTCGCAGATGTCCTGCCTGATGCCAGCCGAATCCAACGCGGCGGAAGCGATCAATCAGATTTCTGCTGAAGTCACGCAGCTCAACCAACCCTGGCAAGAAGGGCTGGCGTTCTTCCAATCACAACTCGAAGCTGCAGACCTTCTGGTTGCCCACAATGCAGCCTTCGACAAGCAGTGGTTTGGCAAAGGGCATCTACCTGCCACCGATCTCCCCTGGCTTTGCAGCATGGAAGAGATGCCATGGCCCAAAGACAAACAGCTCCGACCCAGACCATCGGTTCGCGATTTAGCCCTTGCCTATGAAATCCCTGTATGGGCTGCACACAGAGCCCTCACAGACTGCATCTACCTGGCGGAAGTGTTCCGGCGATGCGCGCCACTCGAAGAGATCATTGAACGTGGGCTGGAACCACGCATGCTGATGCGGGCACAGGTGTCCTATGAACAACGCCATTTGGCTCGCGAAGCAGGATTTCGATGGAACGATCCCGTTCCAGGTGCATGGACCAGACGCCTCAGCGCAAGAGAAGCAAAAGTTTTGAACTTTAAGGTCATGATCGAAAACGAAACATGACGGAACATCCGTGATTTGTTTCAGCAATCGGAAGCCACGTAGTGGATTCTTTGCGGAACAGACGCAAGGCATCAGGCTGAAGACAGCTCTGATATTGATTCAATCAGCTTGCAGAGGCCCCTCAGTCATTGCGAATTCCGAACTGTGGATCCAATTCGGCGCCGTTTGCGCCGCTGGCAACAAGTGCGCACTTGGGCACGCCTGATTCGCGAGGCTGAATTGCTCTGGCGGGTGGATGTTCGAGAGTTGAAACGTCTTGGAGCCACTGAACTGGCCCAACTCATTCATGAAGTACCCGCAGAGCAACGCAGACGTGTGAACCGATGGCTGATTCGCTATTCAGTCGCAACACGCCTGAATTAGAAAGAGGTTAATTGGACTTTCCAATCAACCAAAAATTTATAAACATGGCACTAGACCATAACTGGGCGTATCAACGTTTTCAAAGCAACATTAGGACAAACTGATAACCAAACCTTAATGCGCTCTTGAATTGCACTTGACTTTGGAACCTTAGACCTAATGAGCAGTGATTTCGCAGCATGCGTCGCTCTTTTTTGTTCCGCTCCTCAATCGCACTCTTCAGTGCAGGCGCGATGTTCAGTCTTGCCTCCTGCTCGACCTCAGAAAACAGCAACAGTGATGTCAGCGGTAGTCTCTCAGCGGCAGGGGCATCCTTTCCTGCTGCGATCTATCAACGCTGGTTTTCTGATCTGGCCCCACAGGGCATTCAGGTCAATTATCAATCCGTGGGATCTGGCGCAGGAGTACGGCAATTCACCGCCGGCACTGTGGACTTTGGAGCCTCAGATAAACCCATGAAACCCGAAGCGATCGAAAAGGTCAGCCGGGGTGTAATTCAAATTCCAATGACAGCAGGCGCCATCGCTGTTGCTTATAACAATCCTGGATGCAAACTGGAGCTGACACAAGAACAATTGTCGGGAATCTTTTTAGGCCAAGTTAAAAATTACAGCGAATTAGGATGTGAACCTAAAGCCATCAAAATTGTACACCGATCGGATGGTTCTGGAACAACTTATAACTTCACCAAACATCTTTCGGCAATCAGTACGGAATGGAACGACACTGTGGGTGCTGACAAATCTGTTCAGTGGCCTGCAGGCATTGGAGCGAAAGGAAACGAGGGTGTTTCTGCGCAACTCCAGCAAATCGACGGCGGTCTCGGCTATGTGGAATTGGCTTATGTGAAGGGTGACCTGCAAGCAGCAGCTGTGCAGAATGCTTCAGGGGAAGCAGTGTTTCCCACAAACAAAACCGCAAGTGAAGCACTCGGATCAATCGACCTTGGACCAGACCTGATCGGTGGAAACCCCAATCCGAAGGGGGGATATCCAATTGTGACCTTCACATGGGTCTTGGCCTATGCCAACGACAATGGAGACAAAACCCCAGTGTTGAAGAAGACCTTCAACTTCATGCTTTCAGACACAGCCCAATCCCAGGCTCCAGACCTGGGCTATGTGTCACTACCCCCAGAAGTGGTGAGCAAAGCAAAAGAAGCAGTCGATAAGATTCAATAACAAGCAAATCTCGACTGACGATTGTTCACGAAGACTAAGGGGGAGATGTCATCTCCCCTTTTTAATGAGTCTCTACAAAACAGTACTCAATGATTAAGAAATTAAGATCGACAGAATCAACAGTTAGTAACGAGAGCCTCAATACAATTGGCTAGAGTCAATTTCAACAAACATCTCAATGCAACTCAAAGGACAAGTTCAACAGTCCCTCGAGTGTTCAGACCGAGTGCATTCCAGCCTCTGACAATCTCGACGGTTGAGGCAAAAGGCAACTGCTGAGAAATGCAAGACAAACAAAAAGACAAGACATCCATAGGCAGGCCTCAAGACCACCGATCAAAAAAAGTGCACCAGAAAGGAGGGTTCCCGTTAAGCGCCCTGCTGCGTTAGCCATGTAGTAAAAGCCAACATTCAGGCTCACGCTCTCTGCATCGGTGTAAGTCAAAACCATGTAGGAATGAATGGAGGAGGTCATCGCAAACACCACGCCAAAGGCAGTCAAACCAACGGTGATCGCAGTGGATACATCCACCTGACGCCAGATGGCGATCGCCAACAGAGCAGGAATGGCCGTCAGGAGACCGGTCCAAAACTTCACCGAGGAGACTCCAGGTGGGGAAGCCTGTCCCCAAAGACGACGAAGAGCAGGTGCCGATCCCTGAACAAGGCCGTAACCGATCACCCAAAAACCTAGAAAGCCACCAATTTCCCAGAAACTCCACCCCAGAGAGATCTCCAGAAAGACAGGCAGTGCGACAACAAACCAGACATCCCTTGCTCCGAACAGAAAAAAGCGAGCCAACGAAAGCACGCTGATTCCACTGGACTGGGCAAACAGGGATGAAAACGCTGGCTTCACTTTCATTTTGCCCATCTCTGACGGTAAAACCAAGGTCAGAAGAAACACCACTGCCAAAGCCAATGCCATCCAGGCCACGGCCAGATTGAAACCCAAAGCAGTGAGAAGAACACCGCCAAGAAAAAAACCGACACCCTTCAGGGAGTTCTTGGAACCGGTCAAAATCGCAACCCATTTGAACAGCTGCTGATTGCCCGTTTGTGCGGCATCCGAGGTCTCGGAGACCACAGTCTTGATGGCACTCTTGGCACTCATCTTGTTGAGGTCCTTGGCAATACCACTGATTGCCTGAGCCGACATCACATAAGCCACACTGATCAACTTCGGCCAGCTGGCAGACACCGGTACCAACATCAGGAGGGCCAGAATCTGGAGTAATGTGCCTGTCCACAGTGTGAGACGCAGCCCGTAGCGAGCACCAATCAGTCCTCCAAAGAGATTCGTTATCACTCCAAAGAACTCATAGAAAAGAAGTAAAAAAGCAATCTCTAAGGTGGAGTATCCAAGTTCATGAAAATGAAATACGACAAGGATGCGGAGAGCTCCATCAGTGAGTGTGAACGTCCAATAATTAGCTGTGACAATGGCATATTGCTGAATTGCAGAGAGGTTCATGGTTCAAAACTGGCCACATAGCAGGTGAGATCCGCCATTCGCGCGCTGTATCCCCATTCATTGTCGTACCAGGCATAAACCTTCAGTTGCCTTTCATTCACAACCATCGTGGAGAGCCCATCGACAATGGCGCTTCTGTTGTCATTGACGTAATCAACAGACACCAAAGGACGCGTTTCATATCCAAGGATGCCCTTGAGTTCGCCCTTCGCCGCACATTCAAAGGCAGAGTTCACGACTTCTGCCGTGACCTCTGTCCGCACTTCAAACACTGCATCAGTGAGTGAAGCATTGAGCAGTGGAACCCGCACAGCATGACCATTCAGCTTTCCCTGCAAATCGGGAAATATCAGACCGATCGCCTTCGCTGAACCTGTCGTGGTGGGAATCAAACTCTGAGAACAGGAACGCGCCCGTCGAAGGTCGGAATGAAAGCCGTCCACGACCAGCTGAGTGTTCGTCAGGTTGTGAAGGGTGGTCACCGAACCATGCTGAATACCGAAGTTGGTGTGTACAATATGAACCAAAGGAGCAAGACAGTTTGTCGTACAAGATGCGGCGGTAATCAACTGATGTTGGTTCGGATCGTAAAGATGATGATTGATTCCATAAACAACATTCAGGACATTGCTATCAATACCTGTCGAATGAACAGGACAGGCCACTAAGATTCGTTTTAGATTCAAACCGTTGAAACACTGATTCAACCTTTCGGGATCACGAACAGATCCACTGCATTCGAGCATGATTTCAACACCAGATTCCTTCCAGACTGCATCAGTTAAATCTCCTGTGGAAGTAAAACGAACCTGCTGATTCTGAACGCGAAACCCATTGGCATTAACTTCAACGTTTTGATCCCAACGTCCATGACAGGAATCAAACTGGAGTAAGTGAGCAGCTGCTGCAGGATCGCCAGCACAATCATTCACATGCGCGATCGTGATATTCTCACGCCCCCACAGAGCTCGAAAAACAAGCCTGCCAATACGACCAAAACCATTGATGCCAATTCGCATCGAGTTCATAACGACGAATGCTTATATCCATAGGACATGCGCCCTTCGTGATAC
>WTGE01000180.1 GCA_011525445.1 Synechococcus sp. CO36386bin_37 | reverse complement strand
TTCGAGCACAGACTCGAGCTGAGATTCTGCTCCGCAAGACCAGCGAATCCACTCTTGACTCTCACCGGTCCAAGCTTGCGTTCGCGAACGATGGCTCAACGCAACAACCCGCGCGCCTTCCTCCAAGAAGGCCTTGATCAACGACTGTCCCAGGGCCCCGCTTGGACCAGTGATTCCCACTGTGAGTCCAGCCCAGCGTCCTGGTGGGGTACGAACAGAAGAGAAAGAAACCTGCGAAGACATGGATGCCGATTGGGGTGAGAGCGGAACAAGCTGACCATGCCATTCGCCTTTCTCCGCCTCAACGATGACAGCACAACAGCATTTGGCCATTAAATTGCTGAACACACTGGGGGCTCCTGAATGGGCAACACACTGCTGATCGGATCATGTGAGCCCTTCAGCGGCAAATCAGCTCTTGTTCTCGGACTCGCACGTCATCTCCTTTCTGAAGGCAGGACAGTTCGTTTTGGCAAACCACTTGCGACCAGCCTCGAGTGGACAGCCAAAGGATCACCTCTACCTGATCCCTTGATTGACGACGACGTGCGCTTTGTGGGGACAACACTTGGGCTTGATGAAACCAGGTTGATTCCTTCTCTGCATTTGCTGTCCCCAGAAACTGCTGATACACGTTTAAGTCAGGGAAATTTGGATGCAGGAACAGGCCTGGAACTGTTACTGCAGGATCTTCAGAATGATCGGGAGTGCTTCACCCTCCTGGAAGCTGCCGGAAGCCTCCACGAAGGCTTGATGTATGGCCTCAGCCTCATACAGCTCGCAGAGGGGTTGAATGCTCCTGTGATTCTGGTGCATCTCTGGCAGGACAGCCGAAGTGTTGACTCCCTACTGGCCGCTCAGCATCAGCTCGGAGATCGGCTCGCCGGAGTTGTGCTGAATGCGGTCACACCTGGTGACGTTCAGGAGTTGAACAAAAATGTTGTTCCTGCCCTTCATGCTCTTGGATTAAAAGTGTTTGGGGTGATGCCGAGATCGCCTCTCTTGCGCAGTGTCACCGTCGGGGAACTGGTGCGACGTCTTGATGCCCGTGTGATTTGCTGCAATGAGCGACTCGAACTTCTTGTTGAGACTCTGAGTATTGGCGCCATGAATGTGAATTCAGCGATGGAATTCTTCCGACGTCGGCGCAACATGGCTGTCGTCACTGGAGCAGATCGCACCGATATCCAGCTTGCAGCTCTCGAAGCCTCCACGCAGTGCCTGATTCTCACCGGTGCGGGAGAACCGTTGCCCCAACTTGTGAATCGTGCTGATGAGTTGGACGTGCCACTCCTGAAGGTTGAGCACGACACATTGGCCACTGTTGAAGTGATCGAAAAAGCCTTTGGACACGTCCGTCTCCACGAAACAGTGAAAGCCACCTATGCCTTCAGACTTGTCGAAGAGCATTGCTCCCTGAAAAAGTTATTTGAGGCCGTCCGGTGAATGAGGCCCGCTCATGAAGGTGCAGTGACGCCCAGAAGCCAAACTGCTAGTTTTTGGTCACGACAGTGGGTAGTCATTGAGCCGCTCTCTTGATCTTCCTGCACTCGACAGGGTCGACACACTTGCCCAAGAGCTTGCCCTTCTTCAAGACAAGGGCAAACGCAGAATTGCCATTTTGGGGAGCCGCCACGTACCGGTGGTTGCGATACATCTCGTTGAATTGATCGCTCGTTCCCTTGCTCAGGAGGGGCACGCATTGCTGACATCAGGATCTCAAGGGGTCAATGCTGCAGTCATTAGGGGTGTTTTATCCGTGGATCCAAAAAAACTGACTGTCCTCCTTCCTCAGAGTCTCGAGCGGCAAGTTTCAGAAATTCGTGACCAACTGAGTCAAGTGCTGCACCTAATCGAGAAACCAGAACACGACAATCTGCCACTGCCAATCGCCAGCAGTCTTTGCAACCAAGAGATCATCAACCGTTGTGATCAGTTGATCTGTCTCGCATTTCATGACAGTGAAACCTTGCTCGCAAGTTGCAGAAGCGCTGAAGACATGGGGAAAGTCGTCAGTCTATTGTTTTTCGACTAACTCATTTCAATTCCCGATCAAGAGATATCCATTTCAGACGATAAATTCATCAAAAAATCATGATTGAACCAGACTTTCAGTGCTAGCTGACCTCTACAGCTCTGGTAGAACCGCATCAACCGTACATTGATTTTGCAACTGTCAACAAGCTCACGAAATTGGTCTGCTTTGCATTCGGACATTTCCTCTTGATCTGATGAACAGACGAACTAGATCTATTGAGCAACTTTTTGCAATCGAAAAAGCCGCTCAGTTTGAATACCAACTAAAGAAGAGACTGAAGAGCTTTGACATACATGATACCTGTGCAAAACAATGCAGAGGCCCAGCAAAGTCCCCTCAATAGTGCAATGTTACCGATATAAGCAGCGATATAAAAAAGGCGTAGGAGGGGATGGAGCAATGCAGCAATCGGAACAATCCCTGACAGAGCACCTGACTGAAGAACGGCAATTAAGGCAAGCAGAGCGGCTGGAGCATGAAGGGTGAACGACTCGAAGCTGTTTTGATGCGCCCAACTGGCACGCTTTCCCCAGGCAGGCAGACGATCAAACATGGCCCTTGGAGCGTCCATGTCTGCCATGGAGAAATCAGCTTTTGATCGTGCAGCGCCAAGAGGAACAATGCTCAAGACGACAACCGCGCCAGCCAACACAAGCGACAAGATGTAGGGGGCTGTCACAGAAGCAGTCAACAACATGATGAAATCCATGGAAGTCTCCAAGATCGTTTCTAAAGCCCAAGATGGTGCATCGCGATTTGAGCAAAGAAACCAACGTCAAAGCTTCGAATCACTGGAACAACCGAAAAGCAAAGAGCATCGATATTAAGCCGACCTCCACGGTGACAAACTGCTAGAAGAGGTCAATTCGAGAGCTACCTAAGCAGCAATCGAGATCAAGAGAAATCCATGAACGTCAAACAACCAATCGACTCAGACCGCACTCCGATGGAAGCCTTGATCAAGCCACCTTCGATACATCTAAGAGGCATCGCTGACGTCAGACCCTGAGCCAACTCCATCGCGAACAGGTTGCCCTGGACGCCAACCACTAGCCCAGATCTCTCTACATTTAAGGTTGAGCTTGTCACGATCCAATCCCCAATCAGCAACAACCTTATTCAGATCGGTCTTGATGTCATCGGCACCTGGAAAATCTCCGTAACGAGTCGCCAGCCTTGCTGCTGAAGTGAGCTGGTCCGGACCAGGATCACCCCTAAAACCAAGAAGAGAGTCAAGAATATCTCGATCAGAATCGTAAAGGGGATGAGTTTGCTGGATGTTGTCTTCCATCGATCCAAAGGAAACATCACTAGTTTCGCATTCAGTTTGAAGGCTTTCTAAAGCTTTGTACTCATCAACGATGAGGCAAAACAGACCCTTCATTCAGGTACGCCTCTCCGACTCCGGCGCAACAACCTGACATCAGAACAGTCACTGCAGTTGGCCGAATTCCACAGCAATCAGCAGGAACCTGCACTCAAATGGAAAGGATCGCTAGTCCCCTCACGCCCGGAATCACACTCTTGCAATCTGAAGCTCCACATCAAATCCGGCCAAATCTGTTTTTATTCTTTGAAAAGAGAAGCAAACACATCAGGGGAGCACATCCTCAATGCAGTTGCCAGCAATACAAATTCTTCACCGCAATCAATTCACAGGATTAGCTGACAAAGAGGTCAAAAGCAAAAGACGTGTCTAGGTTATAAAAAAATTGAACTCAAAATGGGATTTGACAAAGGAGACAAATTTATTGATGATGCCAAGCAACGTGCTCATGATGCAATTGGCGAATCAAACCCAAAACTCACTTCTCTTGAAAAAGGATTTTTTCATGCGATAAAGCGGCGTCAAGCTCGTGAAAACCACGCTCCAAAGGGGAGCTAATCAGCTCAACGTTAATGGCAAGCGGTCAATGTGACCCTTAGTTCACTAACAACTCACACTCGTTATACCTGAACTTCATTTTCTTCGTACAAACAAACATGTGCAATATACGATTTTCATTTTATTGATGGAACAAAATCATAATCTGAGCAAAACTCATTCAAGACTAACATCAAGTGTTAGTCCGGAGTTTCAAGCATGACTTTCTTCTCTTGACTCACTGAAGTCTTGATGTGAGTCGACCATTCAGTGTTCAGCGATCAACTGAAAAATTTGTCGGCATTGCGACCCCTCAAAACGAAATTATTTCTTAAGATGAATACGATGCATGTAATTTCCAAGTGATCCGTCCACTCATCTCGCTCGTTTTAGCAACTGTAATGTGGGTTCAAGTCCCACAATGGTCGAACGACTGGTCTCAATGCGCAGTTGACGTACCTGACACCGCCTGCCATTGGTATGTTGTTGCTCCTGACAATACGTTTGGTGAGGGATTCAGCTGGGAAAATGCTCCTTGGTTCAGCCCTGAAGGCCTCTCTGATATTGGAAAGCTCCATGACACTATGAAGGGTATTCATCTTTCTGCCATTCAAGACGCCTAATAATTATTGTTGAAATAAAATTTTTGCTCTAAATTAATTAAGACGCTCGCTTTATATTGCTCGTCCATCGTTGCTTTGAAACCGATCACAAGAAAGTAAATTTAATAATATTTTTTCCCAATGCTGCCAGCCGTTCCAACATTTTAAATCACCTTTATCACGAGATGCATAATTATTCTAATATCAATAAATTCAAATGATCTGCACGAAATTTTCTCATTGAGATATGCAAACTCATTGGATTCATCCTTCAGAACTCCTAAATG
>WTGE01000068.1 GCA_011525445.1 Synechococcus sp. CO36386bin_37 | reverse complement strand
TGAACAGAGGTTTCAAAGCCAAAGGTTTTTTCCACAAAACCCAGATCGTTGTCGATGGTTTTGGGTACGCCAACAACACTGATGTTGGCTTGACGCTTGTTGGCGGCCTGGGCGATCGCTTGGGCTCCCTTGAGTGTTCCATCTCCGCCGATGCAGAACAGCAGATTGATCGTCCTGGCCTGAAGCTCGTCCACCATGGCTTCCGGGTCCTGGTTGCCGCGTGATGATCCAAGAATGGTTCCGCCCTGTTTGTGGATCTGCTCGACCACCGATGAATTCAATGGAATTGGTTCGTGGTTCGATTGTTTTGTCAGCCCTTTGTAGCCATAGCGAATGCCGATAATGTTCTTCACGCCATAGTCCTGCTCCAGCACGTTGACCAATCCTTTGACGACATTATTCAGGCCAGGGCAGAGGCCGCCGCAGGTGATGATGGCTGCGCGGGTTGATTCTGGATTGTGAAAGATTTTTTTTCGTGCTCCTGCTTTCTCGAAAGCCGGTAATTCTTCACAGGCTTCGAGTTGATAATTCAGATTCTTGATCTGGCTGGAAAACACGATCTTTTCTGAGTCGTCAACGAAAACTTCATGGCTGCTGGGGTTGGTCCATGTTGCTTCCCCAAGCTGTTGAATCTCAAAATCGAAGTCATCTGGATTCTTCAGTACATTTTCGTAAGCCATGCGTGTGACGACGCTGAATGCTCATAATCTGATGGCGGTTTTTTCACTCTGCAACCAACAGCTGGTCTTGGCTGTCGCGCTCGTTCCCCGGTGGCACGATTCTTGCTGTGCTGTCAGCCTTGAACCACTGCTTCAGGTCAGATGTTGAAACTGGCAGTTTTTGCTCAGGCTGGCGGGCTGTTGTTGATAGGAAGTGCACTCTTGGCTCTGCCCAGCCGTGCTGCGCAGCCGCGCATTGTTGAGGTGCCGACTGGTCCTGCCTTCGTCAAGCTCCCAGGCGCTTCAGAGATTAAAGCCCGCTCTGGTCAGTCGCTGAAGACGAACACCTTGTTGCGCACCACCAAGCCTGGTCGTATGCAGGTGATGTTGGGCAACGGTCGTCAGTTCCGGATGGGGGGGGATGCCCAGTTGCGCCTGGGTTCGTCCAATGTCGAACTGTTGAAGGGATCCATCATTGGCTGGATCAAGCCAGGGACGCCCCGTCTCAATCCCTTCAGGATCAAAACGCGTTTGGCCACCGCCTCGATTCAGGGGACCACTGTTTTCCTGGAGTTCACGGACCAGCAGTTCAAAGTGTTCAGCTGGGAAGGCACGGTGCAGGTAAAGACCAGCAATGGAAGACGTTTCACGCTGAAGAGCGGTCAGCAGCTCCTGTTGGATCTGAAGCGCCAACTGGTCGAAGTCAGTGGGCGTTTGGATGGTCTTGAAGCCGCTTTGGGGCGGCGCAGTGGTGTCGTGACCCCGCCGACGCCGGGTCGCGACGGATCCCGCAGTCCCCGGTCGCTTGCACAGGATGCGCAGGCGTTCGACTGGGAGCCCCCTCAGCCGATTCCCCGGCAGGACGCGGAGCGACGCCTCCAGAAGAGTCTTCTGATCAACGGTTTCTCGACCCCCTTGGAGACGTTGCCGGACATTGAGCGGGAATTGGGGGTTACGGCTCCAGCCCTTTGAGACGTTTGATCCGCCGGCATCTTGTTGCGTCTCTTTGGCGGGTTTCACTGCTGTTGCCCCTGGCCTTGCTGCCGTTGCTGACGCGGTTGGACGCCACAGGCCGTCAGCTCCTCTTTCAGTGGCGTGGCCCGATTCAGCCTCCTGATGACGTGGTGCTGCTGGGCATTGACGAGGCGTCTCTGGATCCGCAGTTGTCCGATTTCGGCCCGTGGCCTTGGCCGCGTGCCCTGCAGGCAGAGCTGGCCCGCGCGGTCCTCCTTCAGGGTGCCCGCCGTGTTGTCTTCAACATCGTCCATGTCGGCCCAAGCAGTTTTGGACCAAGCGACGACCGCGCGTTTCAAGACGCACTGCAACCGTGGCAAGACCGGATTGTGTTGAGTGCCTCGCTGGTGCGTCAGCAGTTGGATGGTCACGAGCAGGTTCAACTGCGACGTCCCTGGGATGCGAGCTATCCCGTCGGCCTGTCGGCGTTTTCGATGAATGCCTTCGGGGTTGTGCAGGCTGTTCCAGGGCTGGCTCGCCTCAAAGAGATGCTCAGTGCATTCCCCGAGCCTCATCCGCGACCTCTGGCGCACCTGGCGGCGGGGGTGGCGTCCTCGCCAGGAGACGATGGCATTGATTTTCTGGGTCCCAGTGGCCACGTTCCCGTGATTCCCGCCTGGGCGGTGGGGACGCTTTCGGACGACAGCTGGCGTGACAAGACCGTGGTCTTCGGCTCTACGGCGCCATCCCTGGGCGATCAGCTGGAGACCCCTTTTGGACAGCAGAGCGGCTCCGAGGTTTTGTTGTCTGCCATTGCCGGTTTGCAGAGCGGACGCGGCTTCCGATCGCCTGATCTCTCCCATCTTGTGGCGTTGATGGTCATCTGGTTGCTGTTGTGTCAGTGGCGGATCGCTTCGCCATCGACTGCCTTCGGGACGGCGATCACGACCGCTGCTCTGGAGGCGCTCGCCACGGGGTTCGTTGTTGTGGCGTGGTTCAACGGCCTCTGGCTGCCAGGGGCAGCCTTGATGCTGATGCCGTTGGTCGCGGGAAGTCTCCGAGCGGGAGATCAGTTTCAGAGGGAAAGCGCGCAACGCAGGTTTCTGCATTCGGTCCTGTCCCGTCGGGTGTCACCGAATCTCATGCGCGACATGCTCCGCTCGGGGCAGGAGAGTTGGACCCGTCTGGGCGGTCGTCGCGAGCGTTGCGTTGTGTTGTTCACCGATCTGGTGGGATTCACGGCCCGCAGCAACGTGATGGATGCGGAGGCCCTGTTTGGTTTGTTGAATCGCTACTTCGAGGCGATTGCGGCCCCGGTTCTGCAGGAGCAGGGGTTGTTGGACAAATTCATTGGTGATGCCCTGATGGCGGAATTTGGGGTTCCCGTGCATCGGGGTGATCGTGCTGAGGCTCTCGCGGCGGTGAGGGCCGCTTTGGCCATGCAGGCCAACCTGGATGCTCTCAATCGAGAACTGGACCGGGAGGGTGTGGAGCCGCTTCGTCAGGGAATTGGTATTCACTGTGGTGAAGTGATCGCTGGCAATCTCGGATCAAGCCATCGGCTGGAGTACACCGTGATTGGTGCAGCGGTGAATCTGGCCAGCAGGCTCGAATCCCTCACCAGGCAATTCCCGAACTATCCGATCCTGATGAGTGGAGATGTCAGGGACCTGATCGCCGAGGATGTTGTGGTGGATGACCTGGGCTCCCATGTGGTGAAAGGCTGGCCGGATCCCATTGCCGTTTTTGGCTTGATCTCAATTCGCTCCGATTCCTGACCAGATGAAACAGTGGAGTTGGCTCAGCCGGCTTCAACAACCTTTTTCTGCCCCTGAACATAGGCTTCAAGAACATGATTGGGGATCAATTCATGTTCTGATTTGCCTGAGAGGAGGTAATCGAGAATGGCTTCTCCACTTTGGGGATTGGTGGCAAAGGGGATTTGATACACATCACAGAGACGCCCCAGCGCTTCGATGTCGGCATGGTGAGGGTGAGCAGACAGTGGATCCCTGAAAAAGATCACCCCGCAAATATTCTTTGTTGAGATCAGCGTGCCAACCGCCTGATCTCCGCCCAGGGGGCCAGACGCCACCTTTTTGCTGAGAGAGAGGCCTGTTTTGGCGTAGAGCATGCTGCCGGTGGTGCCAGTTGCAATCAGAGGAAATTTCTCAAGCTTGTTGGTGTGAATGCTGCAGAATTCCATCAAGCTTGCCTTCATGTTGTTGTGCGCTATTAGGGCCAGATATTTGCGTTTGTCGCTATAGCTCTCTGCTAAAAGCTGCTCATCACGCGCGCGTCCTATCGCCCTGAAGTATTCACGGTACTTCAGGGCGAGAGGTTGGTTTTTGTCGAGAAATGCGTTGAAGTTGAAGAATGAAAATCGCCCAACTGTTGTTGGTTCGATCGTTTCAACGTCTGCCCCGCGTGTCGCCTCGTCCGAAAAAAGGCTTTCGCCAACAAATGCTCCTTTTTTCTCGATTGCAATTTGTCGTTTGCCGTCAAGAATCTGGACTAGTCCATCAAGAATGAACACCATGCTGTCTGAGGGCTCGCCCTTTTTCATCAAGAGGGTTTCTTTGGGGATCTTCTCGATCGTCAAATGTTCCGCCAGGCTCGCAATCTCTTTGGTGCTGAAGGAATGCTTCAGGTTGCCCTCCTGTTGCAGAGCCTCGATCAGGGCGTTGCGATCCATGCGTTATCAAGAGTTAGACGGACATTAAGAGCCTTTTTGCGAATCAGCTGTGTGATTGGCAGGGCGCTTCTGGCCATGGGCTTCGTTTCGCTGCAAGCTGACGGCACGAGCTCTGGTGGAGTTGTCCTGTGGCTGCGTTGACCTCGGCCGATCTGAAGTTGATGCCTCTGTTCAGCGCGCTGACCGCAGAACAGCTCGAGCTGTTATTGGATCGTCATCGTGAAACCACCCATCAGACGGATCAGTTGATCGTGATGGAGCAGGACTGGGGTGAGTCTTTGTTTTTGCTGCGCTCTGGTTTGGCGAAGGTGCGGACCTACACCGCGGATGGGGACGAGGTGGTGATGTCTCTTCTGGGTGCGGGAGATGTGTTCGGCGAGATGGCTGCGCTGGAAGGAGCGGCTCGCTCCGCTGATGTTGTCGCCCTCACGCCACTGCATCTGGTGAAGTTGCGCTCAGCCCCGTTTTCAGCGCTGCTTCAACGTGAGGCGGG
>WTGE01000299.1 GCA_011525445.1 Synechococcus sp. CO36386bin_37 | reverse complement strand
GTCCAGCGGTGGTTGGGATGTGTTTGTGAAAGGTGGTCGCGAGAACACTGGGTTGGATGCAGTGAGCTGGGCGCAGCGGGTTACAGCTCTTGGCGCGGGGGAAATTTTGTTGACCTCAATGGATGGTGATGGAACGCAAGCGGGTTACGACTTAGCTCTGACAAGGGCTGTGGCACAGGCAGTTGCCGTTCCGGTCATTGCCTCTGGCGGAGCTGGCTGTCTCGATCACATTGCTGCAGCCCTCGATGCAGGGCCGAAGGGTGGGCAGGCGTCGGCAGCCTTGCTGGCATCGCTTCTGCATGACGGAGTGCTCACAGTGGAGCAAATCAAGCAGGATCTGCAAAGACGAGGTTTGCTGATCAGACCTCTAAAAACTGATCTATCTTGAGCTCAGCATTGGTTTTGAAAGGATTATTTTTGGTTGGTGATTTGACTTTTGTGACACGCCAACAGGCATGGCCTGTTGGTGTCTTGTTAGTGATCATCGTTATCGCTTTGATGTTTTGGGCACTGCAATTAATTCAATCGGCTGTCGATCAAAACGAGTTTTCATTGATGCTGGCTGGTTGCATGGTTTGTTCAGCCGCAGTCGGTTTGGCCACAGTGATGGTGATGACGTTCAACGGATTGCTTCTTTGATCCCCTGATGGTGAAATCTCGTGATCCCGCTGCGGTGGAGGCGTTATTCAACGCTGTAGCTCCCCGTTATGACCGTTTGAATGATCTCCTCAGTTTGGGGCTTCACAGACAGTGGAAACGCCAAGTGTTGGCTTGGCTGAGTCCTCAATCCGGTGAGTCCTGGCTGGATTTGTGCTGTGGCACAGGCGATCTTGCTCTGGCCTTGGCGAGAAAGGTGAGACCACAGGGGTCGGTGTTGGGTCTTGATGCTGCATCAGCACCACTGGCTGTGGCGTCTGAACGGTCCAGCCGCGAGCCTTGGTTGCCGGTGCAGTGGCTTCAAGCGGATGCACTTGCCACTGGTCTTCCCGGTCAAGGTTTTGATGGGTTGGTCATGGCCTATGGGTTGCGCAATCTTGCCGATCCCTGTTTGGGTTTCAAAGAAATGGCAAGGCTTTTGAGGCCTGGTGGGCGTGCTGCGATTCTCGATTTCAACAGGCTTCCTCAAGGCAGTGCAGGAGCAGCATTCCAGCGGACCTATCTCCGTCGTGTGGTAGTTCCGGTGGCTTCACAACTGGGCCTGAAAGATCAATACGCCTATCTCGAGCCGAGCTTGGAGCAATTTTTGACAGGAGCAGAGCAGGAAGATCAGGCCATCGCCAATGGATTTGTGGCGGCTCAGCATCGGTCCTTGGTTGCTGGACAGATGGGTGTGTTGCTTCTGGTTCGTTAAGGATGGTTGAGGTCTGCTGAGATCTTTGCGCCAAAGGCGCACCAGGGAATAGAAAGAAATTATTAAGAAACGGAGGTTGCCGCATGGCCTTCCCGCTCCCATCGCTGCTTGCATCGATTGAAGATCTGCTTGTTGAGGTGGAGTGGTTAGACGGGATGATTCTTGTCACGGAGTCCCAGAAGGCCAGCTTCATTTCGATGTCACAGGTGGAGCCCGTGCTGGAAAGGCTTCGACTGAAACCTCGGGGTGTTGAAGTAGCTGACAAGCTCAGTCAGTCGCTGCTCAAAGCTCAGGGAAAACGAGGAAGCAAGCCTGTGCTGGTGGTCCAGGGGGATGGACGCTTTTGGCTCGGAATCATCAGCCCCAGTTTGTCCCGTTCTCACATTCATCGGCTGCACGCCATTGCCCACCTTGACCGTTGTTTCTCTAAGGGGTGATGGCAACGTGCTTGCAATCCCCTCGTGGCCATGTCGCAGTGCCAGGGGTTGCTGAAGTCTCTATCGAGCAGGCTGAGCTGGATTGATTGAATTGAGAAGGCGAAAAAGCCTTCTTTATCTAGTGGTCCAAGCCAAACCTTTTCAGGACCTTGATCGGAATGAACCGAATGTCGATGTTATTCCCGTCCTGGTTGATTCATTTTCAATTCCTGCTAAATTTTTTATCCAGGAATGAATTGATTGAGGCAACATTCAACGCTTGCTCTGTTCGTCGCCGTTGTGGGCAGTGGTCTCATCGGCATGATGATCTATGCCGGCGTTTTTTACTCCAATGTCAGGCGTGATGTTCGTACTTCTCAAGAGATTGATGGCTCTGTCTATCAATCTTTCGAAGAAGCGGAAAAGCTTGCCAATGAATGGGTTGCTGTTGGCGGTACATATACTGTTAAGACGAGCACAAGAGTTCGTCGCTCTGTCCCTTTGTCTGTGGCTGAAAAGAAAGCATTAGCGGTTGAAAAAGACCAAGAACTGAGAAAGAAAATAGAGCTTGAATATGGTCAGTGTCTTGATCAGGCTCAAACGAATCTTGATCGAGAATTATGCTCCTTTGGAACTCAAAAATTTATTGTTGATAAGGAGGCCAAGGTCCCTCAGGCGAAAATTGTTGAAGAGAAAAAAGTTGTTGCTGTTGAGTATCCGAGAAGAGAGTGTTCCCATGATCAGGAATTGCAGTCTTTTGAATGTCTTGAGATCGATGTAGCTCCTGGCGAAGTTGTGAATCAGCCTGATCAAGTGGATAAGCCTGTCAAATTGTTCCGGCAATTTCGCTACTGAAATAATATTTTAGGCAGAATCAATCAAAGCTTGGGTTTTACCTCTTTAAAAGGGTTTTTTGATTAGGATGATTGCTAGAACGAAATTGAAACGTTCAACATTGAAAAGTGATTGATCTGCAGACTGCTTTGTTATCGAAGCGGGTCGAGGAGCCTTGCTACGGAGTCACGCTCATGGAAATGCCCTCTTCCTTGCAAAGCCTCTACAAGCTTTGATTTCAGGGTGTTGCAAAAACTTTGCCTTTAATACGTATTCGAATAGGAGACGGTCCCTCACATTCTCTTGTTTGGCCTGGGTGCGGTCTGGTATCGCCTCTTCGGATGTTCGTTCCAGGACTCGCGACAGTGCAGAACTCAGTGAGCATTACCAATCTTCTCCACTAGGCCACCGTTCGGTATGTCCTTTCAGGACATAACTCTGACTTGCCCAACGTCCGCCGTTGCGGATCTGCACGTCAGTTGCCTGGGAGTTGAGCGTCTACTGCTCGTGTTAGATCTTCCCTTCGCTTGAGACAATGGTTTCAACGTTGTTCCAAAGGGCGTTGGAACGGCAGTTGTTGGGCACTGTCCCGACTGTCGATTGCAATGACGTACCAACAGCGTTCCAACAAAACCAACGCCTTCTTCCGTCGCAGTAATACTCATGCATTTTCAAGACATCATCAGCACGCTCAATCGCTTTTGGGGAGAGCAGGGTTGTGTGTTGCTGCAGCCTTACGACACGGAGAAGGGTGCTGGAACGATGAGTCCCCACACGGTGTTGCGGGCGATTGGACCGGAACCTTGGGCCGTGGCCTACCCAGAGCCATGTCGGCGTCCCACCGATGGTCGTTACGGCGACAACCCCAATCGTGCTCAGCATTATTTCCAATATCAGGTCTTGATCAAGCCTTCTCCAGATGGCATTCAGGAGTCTTATCTTGCCTCTCTTGCTGCATTGGGAATCAACGCGGCCGATCATGACATTCGGTTTGTTGAGGACAACTGGGAATCTCCAACCCTCGGCGCCTGGGGTGTGGGCTGGGAGGTCTGGCTCGACGGTATGGAGGTCACTCAATTCACTTATTTTCAGCAGTGCGGTGGGATCGATTGCAAGCCAGTATCGATTGAAATCACCTATGGGTTGGAGCGGCTTGCGATGTATTTGCAAGACGTGGAAAGTATTTGGAACTTAAGCTGGAATGATGATCGAAGTTATGGAGATATCTGGCTGCCCTTCGAGAAGGGACAATGTGAATTCAATTTCGAAACATCAAATCCTGACCGGCTCAAGCAGTTGTTTGCGATCTATGAAGCAGAGGCCGCGGATCTAATTGAACAGCGATTGCCTGCACCTGCTCTTGATTTTGTACTTAAATGTAGCCATACCTTCAACTTGTTGGAAGCTCGTGGTGTGATTTCTGTCACTGAGCGCACTGCAACAATTGGTCGAATCCGCAACTTGGCACGAAAAGTGGCTGAGGCTTGGTTGGCCGATCGAGAGGCATTGGGCTTTCCCTTGATGCAGAAAGATACTGAGGCCGTTGTCAATTCTTAGTGGTTCTCTGGATTTACTCTTCAAGCACCGTTTTGCTCTCATGCTTCAGGTTGGAGCGAATCATCGTCACTGGATTCCAGATATCAATTTGATTGCGTGATTGATTAAACGCTTGTTTGATCTTTTCCCTCATGGGCGGGGAATCCTTCAACCGGAGAGGGATTGGTCGGGTCGATGTCCTGTGCTCATCGGTTGGTTCTGTTGATGCTGGTGACCCAACTTGGTGCAGCTATACCTGGTGAGATGCAGCTAGGGAGGGTTGTTTGGATTGGCCTGGCAGCTTCTGTCCTCTTGCTTGTCCGTCAGTTCGATATTCGCCCCATAAAGTCGGTGGGGCTTGTGGTCTTGCTGTGTGGGTTGTGGATGCATTCCGCGACCGGGCAACAGCCAACCCCTCGACCTCTCGATCCGTCTTGGCTGGTAGCGAATTTCACTGATTCTGAAACGCTTGTTGTTCAGGGGCGTGTTCTTGCCGATGCTCCCGTTCATTGGGGGCGCTGCCGTGCCTTGCTGCAGGTGGATCATCTCGCTGGGCAGGTCCGTCATGGCCGTACTGAATTGGTTGTGGATCCCTGTGATCGGTTGTTACGCGTTGGATCTTGGGTCAAGGCTGAGGGGCAGCTGATGCAGCCTGCCGTTGCAACCCATCCACTGCTTCCCAAC
>WTGE01000462.1 GCA_011525445.1 Synechococcus sp. CO36386bin_37 | reverse complement strand
CATCAATCAAGCATTCTCAGGTACTTTGATTCCTCAATCAAACACAGCACAGAAAACATCAAACTGATCGATATCCCCAAAACTTGCAAGCTTTTACAAAAACCAGAAAGAATCAACAGTTCACCAAAAACGAATTGCTCTTCTTATAAAGAACAACCCCAAAGAATCCTAAAGACCCCTACAATGAACCAATCCAAAGACATTTAAAAAGCTATTTTAAAGAATACAATAAAACCCATCAAACTCTGAATTGCGTATTCTGAAAAGCTAATAATCCCAAGGGGTGTCTTGGTGCTACCTCCAACACAGGCACAATTTAACGCTAGCTTGTCAATATAAACAGCCTTGAATACAGATATCATCCCCTGAACACCAACTACAAAAGCGATTAAACCCGCAATCGATAACGGAGGCTCAAACAAAAATCCCAAGCCTATTAATAATTCAACTCCTGGATAAAGTTTTCCCCATATGGGTAAACGTTGAGTTAGAAGATCATATTTAGAGAAACTGGCAGAAAAAGAGTCAATATCCATCAGCTTAAGCATCGCTAAAGCACAGATTGAAAAACCCATAAAATGTTGGATCACTCTGACGCCAAGAACAAGTGCCATCAGAAGAGCTGTTCCGAAGACAGCAATGACAGGTGTATACGAATAATCAGCACCCTTCACCTCTTCACCGAGCAGAGCTGCCAAATCGCTATAACCACCAATTCGGTCATTTCCACTGAAAATTTGTGGGGTCGTAAGAACCCCAAGCCGCTCTTTTAAAGAATCAACCTGCTCCTGACTGATCAAACGATGATCTTCAAAAGGGATCTGCCTCTTTTGCAATAGTTCAATCGCTTTGAGGCCCCAAGGACACTCATGGTCTTGAGTCGACATCCGATAAACACGAACATCACTCAGTGATTGTTTCGACATCACTTTTAGATCACCTCGACGAATAATAGCCAATCACTTTGGATGCATTCAATGTGGAAAGCTTCTCTTATCCTGAATCATGCACCTAGAAAAAACATCAAAGGATGATCCACTTCAACTTGACCAATCAATCTTAATGCGACGCAGATAGTGCGACAGTCGCTAGAGCCATTGAACCGATATCATGAGATATCTGAACATTAAACTGAATGATCATCAAGTTAGATCTGTAATAAATTATAAAGAACAACTATCACATCAACAAGTTTAGCACAACTCTATTAAAACTTTTCGTGTGCCAATTAAAAAACATCGAAACTCAATAAAGCCAATCTTTCAGTAATGAATTTCCGAATAAATCATTTAACAAGGCAAATCAAACACCTTCTAGGCTCACACAAGCATTGCCAAAATAAAGTACAAATAAAATAATTATTTATCAACCCAAATACCATAAAATCAGCCATTATCAAATACTCCCTGGAAGCCAGGCATTAATTCAATTCAGGCCTAATAAGATCTTTATTGAAGATAATAAAAAAATGATTCAAAACGAATCTCTCCCGATCGAGTCAAAGCATCATCCCAAGAAGCCGATTGTTGATAACCCTTACAAGGAAAGCTCTCTAAATCAGAAATCTCAATCCCCTGCTAAAGCTGCTACTCACCCCAATACCCAGGTTTTTCGTGTCTTACTTCACTTGGAAAGAAGCGGGCCTTACGCGCGATTGCGCCAGTCTTGAAGCCATGGCGTCACGGTTTGAAGAAGCGGCAAGTTTGATGCGTCGCATGGCACAAGAAGGATTCGCACTCCACAAAGAAGGAGGACAACAACGCATCACCCATTCCAATGCAGAAGTATTCGAATCATGGGG
Source organism: Synechococcus sp. CO36386bin_37 (assembly GCA_011525445.1). The sequence continues at coordinate 3,024 of WTGE01000462.1, read as the reverse complement.
ATTCGTGAATGAGGAGCCCGCTGTCCGGCAGCTCACTTTGATCAATAATGCAACCCAAAGCTCCGCTGCGCAGTGATCAGCGACGACGGAAACCACCGATCACCCAAACCAAAACAAACAACAGGGAAGAGATGCCGAGATAAATCAGGGCCCACTTCTGAACGGTGGCAATCTCCCAACCAAACAACAGCCCGTTGGCCGCATCTCCAGCAGTTGTGAACGCAAGCTGCAATGGCATTAGGTCGTCACGAGAGGATCAAGCCATGCTGCCTTGAAAGTTGCCATGACGACGCTTCCAAAAACAGTGATGTTGCTCGGCAGTGGCGAGCTGGGAAAAGAAGTCGCAATCGCCGCCCAAAGACTGGGTTGTCACGTCATTGCCTGTGACCGTTACGCCGGAGCACCTGCCATGCAGGTGGCTGATCAAGCCGAGGTGCTCACCATGACCAACCCCGACGCCCTTAAGGCCGTGGTCAAGAAGCATCAGCCAGATGTGGTGATCCCGGAAATCGAAGCGCTCGCCGTGGATGCCCTGCAATCACTGGAAGACAACGGCATCCACGTGATTCCCACGGCAAGAGCCACCGCAGTGACCATGAATCGCGACCGGATCAGGGATCTGGCTGCGGGGAAACTCGCCCTGCGCACCGCGCGATTTGCCTATGCCGCCAATGCCGAAGAGCTCCATCGTGCTGCCGAACCGTTGGGGTGGCCTGTTGTGGTGAAACCGGTGATGAGTTCGTCTGGAAAAGGACAAAGCGTGGTTCAGTCCGCCGAAGGGTTAGATCAGGCATGGGAGATGGCCATGGCGGGAGCCCGAGGCAGCTCAGCCCAGGTGATCGTGGAGGAATTTTTACAGTTCGATCTTGAAATCACCCTGCTCACCATTCGCCAGGCCGATGGCACCACCTTGTTCTGTCCGCCCATTGGCCATGAACAGGCTGGTGGGGACTATCAATGCAGTTGGCAGCCAGCTCAGATCTCTGACAGCCAACTCCAGCAGGCTCAAACGATGGCGCGCACCGTCACGGACAACCTTGGCGGTACAGGGCTCTTTGGTGTGGAATTCTTTTTGTGCGGCGAGGAGGTGGTGTTTTCAGAGCTCTCACCAAGACCACATGACACTGGTCTCGTAACCCTGATCAGCCAAAACCTGAGCGAATTTGATTTGCATCTGCGAGCCGTTCTGGGGCTACCCATTCCCTCGATCAGCGTTGATGATGCCGCAGCCAGCAGAGTGATCCTTGCTGATCGTGAAGGCACCCAGGTGCAATTCAGCAACGTGGACAAAGCTCTTCGTGAGACGGACACAAAGCTGATTCTGTTTGGTAAACAGGAAGCCAGACCTGGGCGAAGGATGGGGGTTGCGCTGGCCCGAGGCCGTGAGATCGAGGATGCCCTTGCCAAAGCAGACCGCTGCGCAGCAGCGGTTCAGGTTCAAGTCAAAGAGTGATCATGCCGGGTTCGACCACCCAAGAACCGATAGTGCTGGATGCCTTCCAGCACTCCAGGAAGCTCGGATCGGCTAGCAAAATAAACGTGCTGTTGCTGACGAAATTCCTCCAAACAAGGATCGTGATCCCCGAGCACAACTGTGGCGGGTCGTCCCTTGACCAACTCGCCATCACCCTGTTCGCTGGCCACGACCAACATCTGTTCCAGTGGAAGCCCCCAACGCAAGGAAAGAAAACGGATTGCTTCGCTGCGGGATGCCCTCAGGGGAAGCACATCGAGAAACCAGTGGCATCGAAGCTGCGGGCGGGCAGCCTGACGACGTTGCCTTAAGCGTTGACGAATCAATGGAAGGATCTCTTCACCGGCCTCACGAATCGTGTAGCTCAGCTTGAAGGGACTCTGATGCTCCTTTCGTTGTAAGGCAATGTGGTCGGTGAGATCAGCAAGAGCCGATTCCACACTTTGGCGATGCCAATCCACACCAATCTGCGACGACCAAAACAAATCAGGTTGATCTTCCTTGCCATAGTGGATGGCCGTGCCAGCCCCTGTGATCCAAACCTTTGGTTCGGGTAACAACAATTCTGCGAAGCGTTGCCTTGCAGCAGGCAAGGATCGGCCGGTCAGGATCCCAAGGCCACAGCGATCGAGCTGCCTGCGCAACAAGTGGAGTGCTTCACCGTCGGGACGCTCCAAGCTGCTGTCAAGATCTAGTAACAACAGACGATCTCCCAAGGGCTGGAACGCCTCGACTGCAGCGGTTCGAGCGGATGGCAACACCAGGGAGGGAGGCACAGCGATCAACCGCTCCTGCATTAACGCCAAGTAGCAACACACATGGGCATCCCAGCTGAAATGGCGACTCACCGCCTCGACGCCATTGTCACTCCAGCGTCTCCAGCGATGAGGATCGGAACCTGCACATTCCAGCGCATCCTGAAGAGCTTCTCGATCGGTGACGTCGGCCAGCAATCCGTTATCACAGCGAGCCAGGATGTCTCGTGGACCTCCATCATCGGTGGCCACCATAGGCAAACCACACGCTGCAGCTTCCAACAACGTGAGACCAAACGGTTCCGTGAGCGCTGGATTCACAAACAAGCCTCGTCGCTCAGCAGCCCAGCGATACAAACCAGGGATCTGTTCACGACGATGCTGCTTGGGATACGCAACACGCCCATAGAGGTCATAACGATCAACAAGATCGAATACCTGTTGAAACACGTCCCGTTGTTGTTTCTCCATCTGTCTGGGATCATCCCGACATCCCAGAACCAGCACCAAATTGTGACGCTGCCGTAGAACAGCGGATCGACCAAAGGCCTCCACCAGAGCGGGAATGTTCTTGCGACGCACCGCTCTGGAGATCGCCAGTAACGGTGGCGCTTGGGGCTGACGCAAAAAAGGACTCAACAGCGTTTCAACCTCAGCGATCTCGGAAACTGAGGAGCCATCGTGGAAACGATGTGCATCCACTCCAGGAGGCACCACCTGGGCACGATCCGCACGAAAATTGCCGTAGCGAGAATATTGTTGGTTACATTCCTGACGCGTGCTGGTGATCACCAG
>WTGE01000427.1 GCA_011525445.1 Synechococcus sp. CO36386bin_37 | reverse complement strand
TCGCGTAATCGCCTGTTTACGCTGACGCATCGCTAGTGGCCGTTTCAGCGGCCTGCTGACCCGTGACAAGCACACTGCCGACCACCAGCACCCCAGATCCCTCCAGCCTGACGCCTTCGGTTCGCCCTGAAGCTCATGGTCGTTTTGGACGCTACGGAGGGCAATACGTTCCTGAAACCCTGATGCCGGCGCTTGCCGAGCTGGAGAAGGCCGCTGCTGATGCATGGCGTGATACGGCCTTCACTGCAGAGCTGAACAGGCTTTTGAGATCTTATGTGGGGCGAGCCACCCCTCTGTATGAAGCAGAGCGGTTAACTGCTCACTTTCGCCGCTCTGACGGCGGACCCCGCATCTGGCTGAAACGCGAGGATCTGAACCATACGGGTGCCCACAAAATCAACAATGCCCTGGGGCAGGCCCTGCTGGCCCTGCGCATGGGCAAGAAGCGCATCATTGCTGAAACCGGTGCAGGGCAGCATGGAGTGGCGACAGCAACCGTCTGCGCTCGTTTCGGGCTGGAGTGCGTTGTTTACATGGGTGCCGAAGATATGCGTCGCCAGGCGCTGAATGTGTTTCGAATGCGTCTGCTCGGCGCGACAGTTCAGGCGGTAACGGCTGGAACGGCAACCTTGAAGGACGCCACGAGCGAAGCGATTCGCGACTGGGTCACCAACGTGGAGACCACGCATTACATCCTTGGGTCGGTTGCGGGTCCCCATCCTTATCCGATGCTGGTGCGCGACTTCCATGCGGTGATTGGAAATGAAGCCCGTGAGCAATGCATGGAGTCCTTCGGACGCCTCCCCGATGTTCTACTGGCCTGTGTTGGTGGTGGTTCCAATGCGATGGGCCTGTTTCATCCTTTTGTGGAGGACACTTCGGTTCGTCTGATTGGAGTGGAGGCTGCTGGAGATGGTGTTGCGACCGGTCGTCATGCCGCCACGATCACGGAGGGCCGTGTCGGCGTCTTGCACGGAGCGATGAGTCTTCTGCTTCAGGATCGAGATGGTCAGGTCCAGGAAGCCCACTCCATCAGTGCAGGCCTGGATTACCCCGGTGTCGGCCCTGAACACAGCTATCTGCGTGAGATTGGCCGAGCCGAATATGGTGCGGTCACGGATGAGGAGGCACTCAGAGCCCTGAGGCTCGTGAGCGAGTTGGAGGGAATTATTCCTGCGTTGGAGACAGCCCACGCTTTTGCTTGGCTAGATACGCTTTGCCCAACGCTTGCGGACGGTGCGGAAATCGTGATCAACTGCTCAGGGCGTGGCGACAAAGATGTCAACACAGTTGCCGAGAAATTGGGAGATCAGCTCTGATTTCACTCACTTGAGCGTCAGTTTCAGTTACCTGTCAATTCTTCATTGACATCATTCATATGACATTTATTTCTTCATTTTTTGCTCTTAAATAAATTCTTTTGACAATAGTATTATTTGAGTAAAAATGAAACCGTAATTGTTTGAGGTACCGCTTTTTTCTTCTTAAAGCAGCAATCAACCCATCAAGCTGGAGAACTTTCGGTTATCAGTTCATGCAATCTCTCTCGACGCCAGAAAGGCTTCATCCTGACCATTGCTACTCCACTTGGAATGCGAAGTTCTGGATTTCAATCGGGGCCATTCACAACTAGTCCAATCCCTGGTCCTCGCCTCTGGCGTCGAGACAGTCGCCGGCGCTCATCCATCACTCGCAGCAGGGAGCACTGTTTGAGCAGGGCCCTGCAGAATATCCAACTTCCAACTCCCAACGTATTTGCCTTGAGAAGGAGCAAGCCCCTCAGCCCAAGAAAACAAATGGGATCATTCCTCGAAGACCTTTGCTACACCATATTAAAAATTCCCCCCTGAATATTTCTGCAATATCGCAATCGCTGTTCCAATTACATGTTCTGCACGACCAAACAGGGGAGATAGTTCCCAAAGCCGAACTCTCCACGAAAATAGACTATGAGTGAGAGGAATTATGGCAATTCCAGCGATAGAAATGAGAGCCAAATCAAGCCATTTTGAGCCCATGCGTGACAAGGGCCACTGTCTTTTAAGAAGAAATACAGGTGAAAGCACTACCGCCGCTGATGCGATGTGTTTTTGATAGATCAAACAAGTAGCCAGTATTAATGTCAAAGAAGCGGAAAGCCACCGACCGTAGTCGATCGCTAATAGATATAAAGGGGCATTGAAAATGGCCGTCACACCGCAGAGACCGGCCAGTAAAGCTGCGATGGCATAGCGAACATTTGAAGATGTTTTGCCAATGTTGCTTTCCACAAGAGGAACGAAACATGCTGCCATCAGGGCAATGACATAGCCAAATGTAAAAATCCATTCAGCATAGATCTTTGGGCTTCTGTAAGAGGCCACAATCAGGTCAAAGGAGCTATTGCCACCAATTTCCCCATAATTCTCTGTGCCTGCCAAGGATGAAAATGCAGCTGGAAGGGGAATGCACGACAAATCTGAATAAACAATCTGCCAAGATCTGCAGATTGATTCCACCTGATCAACAGGAGGCGTGGCATAGACTAAGGCTGCAAGAAGAGCAATCAGTGTTGGAATAAAAAGGCTTAGGGATCTTGCTAATGGCAACAGCTCTGAGAACCCTTTGCTCCAATCACGGTTTCCGTTGATCCAGTTAATGGTTATTGCAAAGATAAGAATTGGCGCGCAGAAGAAAAATATTGCTTCATGAACCAGCGTCAGCAAAGGCAAAATAAATACAATAAGTAATGAAGAAATTGTATTCAAATTCGGCTTTTTGGCATTTGCAAGAAGCACATAGATCAGTGCAAAAATAATTGCCAAGGCGTCTTTCCTGCCTCCTCCCCAAACATTCCACAAAAGAAAATTTTGGTAGAATACTGGCGAGAATGCTAAGGCCAATTGAGCTGAAAGACTGATCGTTCTCGCTTTGAGGATTAATAAGGCTGTGATAGCTAAAACGGCAATAATTGTGAGCAGAAACCCCAGTAAGTTGATGTCAAACCAATCAAAAGTGGTTGCAGCAACGCGAAGTGCACCCCCAAGCAGTCCTCGCCTTGTGAAGCCGAATTCGTTGCTGATATACCAATCTGTAGCCGTCCAGCTCGCTGGGCCGAGGCTTTTGGCATAAATGTATCCCTCAGCGGCTGCTAACAGAGCAGGCAACGCCATCATGAAGGTCACGATCCTTTTTGAGATATCTCTGAAATTGCTCGATGTGAATTTCATCCCACGCAGAGGTTTGTATGCAAAAGCCTTGGTTATAATGCCACAATCAGCAGTCCAATATTATTTGCAATCTGTAAAGACCAATCTTTTCTCCAAGTGAGACATAAAAATATCGTTGATGAGGTCATGATTGATGGCTTTTCCCCGTTCGGAGAGCAGAAGATAGTCTCGCTTGAAATGAAGAGTTGTCTGCCTCGAATCCTTGGCCAGGCAAAGTCTCCCACCTGCTGCTGACTATCCTGGAATCGCTGCATGTCCGTCAGCTGCAGCTTCATCCCCGCAGGAGGGATCACCGCTCAATCAGGAGCCTGGTTGTGCTGATCAGGAAGAGAGCAGTCAACCAAGCTTTGTTAACCCCGCAGAAGACTTATTTGGTGAATAGAATCCAGCAAAATATTCCTTGTCAACATGTTTTTATTGGTAATAGAGAGTTTTTAAATAGTAGAATATTATATTCTTTTGCGAATTTACTTGCACTAACACAATCAAATCATTCGCCTAAGGAGTTCCGAAGAAACTGAAGTCACATCCACAATCAGGCCTTCTATGCGCCCAAACAAAGGAGATAATTCCCAAAACCGAACCCTCCACAAATCAACTCTGTGAGTAACTATGGCGATGCCAGCGATAGAAATAAGAGCTAAATTGAGCCATCTTGATCGCATGCGGGACAATGGCCACTTGCCTTTCGGGGGAAATATTGATGAAAGCACTACCGCTGCTGATGCGATGTGCTTTTGATAGATCAAGCAAGTAGCCAGTATTAATGTCAAAGAAGCGGAAAGCCACCGACCATAGTCGAGAGCTAATAGATACAAAGGAGCATTGAAAATGGCCGTTATGCTGCAAAGACCGATCAGGAGAAATGCGATGGCATTTTGAACAGTTGTGGATCTTTTGCCAATGTTACTTTCCACAAGAGGAACGAAACATGCTGCCATCAGGGCAATAACGTAGCCAAACGTCAAAATCCATTCAAGAATGATCCTTTTGCTTCCATAGGAGGTTCCGTAAGTCGCAACAATGAGGTCCCAGGAGCTATTGCCACCGCCAAACCTGCTATTGCCAAAAATTTCTGCATAATCCTCTGTACCAGTCAAGGATGTAAATGAAGCTGGAAGGGGGATGCATGATAAATCTGGATAAACAATCTGCCAGGATCTGCAGATTGCTTCAACCTGGTCAACAGGAGGTGTGGAATAGACGAATGCAGCAAGAAGAGCAATCAGTGCTGGAACGAAAAGGCATAGGGATCTTGCCAATGGCAAAAGCTCTGAGAACCCCTTGTTCCAATCGCGACTCCCGTTGATCCAGTCGATTGCAATGACAAATATAAGTATTGGCGTGCAGAAGAAAAATAATGCTTCGTGAGCAAGTGTTAACAATGGTAAGACAAGTATAATCAGCAATGAAGATATTGTTTTTAAAATTGGCTTTTTTGCGTTGGCAAGTAATAGATAAATTAGTACAAAAATTATCGCCAACGAATCTTTTCTGCCGCCTGCTCCTGGGTCCCAAAGGAGGAAATTTTGATAAAATACTGGCGAAAAGGCCAAGGCTAGTTGAGCGGAAAGACTGATCGTTCTCGCTTTGAGGATTAATAGGATGGTGATAGAAAAAACGG
>WTGE01000169.1 GCA_011525445.1 Synechococcus sp. CO36386bin_37 | reverse complement strand
TTCAGGAGCAATCCCATCAAACTGATGGGAACGCCGTAGCGGACCAATGGTGTGGCCAGTGGGCTGACCCAGTTTGGTTTATGGCGTCCCAGCAGGAAACCTCCCAGCAGCCCCGGAATCAGTTCAACCAGGAGCCGAAGAATTGTGCTGGCCTGAAAACTTGGTCAATTCTAGTCATTTTTGCGGGAATGTGCCAAAGTCTCAGCTGTCCCTTGCTGAGTGTTCAGTGGCTGTTCCGGCTCCGTACTGTTCCATCCCCCAACGGGTTGTTCAGCTCAGTGAGGCCTTGCAAGCTCGTCGAGAGCGCTTGCAGGAACGTTTGGCTGAGCAAATCAACCAACTTCCTTTTGGCAATGAAAGCTGGTTGCAGACGGAACGGGAGCTGGTTGCCGCGGAGCGGGCGCTTCATCAGTTGGATGGTCGTTGTCAATGGCTTGTCTGAACAGCAAGGTTTGACAGGCCGAGTGGATAGCTTTCTCTCAAGCGAAATTCATTGTGGCTGAAGTGTTCACTGATCGTCTGTAAAGCATTATCAGACGCGATCACTGGCGTGACTTCAGTCAATTTAGTGGTTTATTTGATTTAAAAAGCGTCGACTTCGCTCTTCTTTGGCACCACTAAAAAAAGTCGTTGCATCTGTAATCTCAACGACTTTTCCTGCATCCATAAACAACACCCTGTCTGCCACCTCTCGGGCAAATCCCAGCTCGTGGGTGACAACCACCATCGTCATTCCTGCGGAGGCCAGAGTGCGCATGGCATCCAGAACTTCCTTCACACGTTCGGGGTCAAGAGCGCTCGTGGGTTCATCAAACAACATCACTTCCGGATCCATGGCTAAAGCTCTTGCAATGGCTACCCGCTGCTGTTGGCCACCACTGAGTTGGGCGGGTAGTTTCATCGCTTGATCAGCAATCCCCATTTGGCTTAACAACACCATGGCTCGGCGTTCAGCTTCCTTTTTCTTTGTCTTCTGGACGCGAATCGGTGCCAGGGTGATATTGTCCAAGATAGAAAGATGGGGGAATAAATTAAATTGTTGAAAAACCATTCCCACTCTTCGTCGAATGCGTTTTATTTGACGCTCATCTTGGTCTGAATTCAGTTTAATCCCGACAATTTCTAATTGGCCTTTGTCAATGCTTTCAAGACCATTAAAGGTCCGAATCAAAGTACTTTTGCCTGATCCTGAAGGTCCCATGACCACGAGAACTTCTCCGAGGTTGACGCTGAGATTGACATCATCAAGAGCGCGATGATTGTCGTCATAGGACTTGCAGACTGATCTCGCGTGAATAACAATTGTCATGGGTCTTTGTCGATGCGTGAAGTTTTAAGCGCCAGTGACGACAGAGCCTTGATGTTCGATTCGCTTTGCGAGGAGCGCCATCCCGGTGCAGAGTAACCAGTACACACCAGCGAGCCAGACATACACTTCCAAATGTCGGCCAATGTATGAAGGATTGGCTAGCAGACTACGGCTAATTCCCAGTAGCTCTACCAAGCCAAGAATGGCCATCAAGCTGGTGTTCTGAAGCAACCCAACCGCTTGATTGGTGAGTGCAGGAATCGCAATTCTCAAGGCTTGAGGAAGAATGACGAGTCTCATTGTTTGAGAAGCGTTGAGCCCCAAGGCTGCTGCTGCCTCTGCTTGAGTAGGTGGTATCGATTGCAGTCCTCCACGAACATCTTCTGCCACATATGCAGCTGCAAATAGTGCAAAAGCCAGAACGGCCCTTAAAACTCTGTTGATCTCAATTTCAACTGGCAAGAAAAGAGGTAAGAGCAACTGTCCGAAGAACAAGACTGCTATCAGGGGGACTGCGCGCATCATGTCGACATAGATCCGACATAGCAGCGAGACCAATTTCATTGCTGATCTCCTTCCAAGTGCCAGTCCAATTCCGATTGGCAGGGCCAAGAATCCACTGGCTGCCGTGAGGAACAAGGTGAGAGTGAGACCACCCCAAGCGCGCGATGGAATCGCCTGGAGAGGGCCAGATCCGGACAGCAAAACAACTCCAGCGGGCACCATCATGACCCAGACCCATGGCAGCAGCTTCTGAACGCGCCTGCAGCATGGGGGCAGGTGATCACCGATGAGAGTGGCGATCGAAAGTGCCATAAGAACCATCATCCAAACCAAAGGCCTCCAATGTTGATCTTTGGGGTAGCTGCCAAAGGCAAACAAAGAGGCGTTTTGAGTGACCACAGTCCAATCAGCTCCACTGATCAGCCATGACCCTGTCGACACAATGGCCCAACTGATCAGCAAGAAGATAAGAATGCTTAAAACGGTTTCAACAGGCTTCCGTCGCCAATGTTGAAAACGCTTTTGTTTGGATGGAAATGGCTTCAGCATCAGCTTGCTGTTGGAGGAATATCTGTTGTCTTGAGAAGATTCAGAGCTGAAAGGAACAGAGACACTCCAAAGATGGTTCCCAAAGCCCAAAGACTGTCGGAAGGCCATTCGATGACCAGCAACAAACCCAGTACGGCAGTGACCACGCCGTCCACGACAACAAGACCACGAGCGGGTGAATCGGCAGTGGCTCCAGTTGCCAACTCCATCACACCCTCAATGAGTAGGAGGACCCCAGCAAAGAGCGTGAGACTGATTTCACTATCGATGGGATCAACCAAAATAAAGATTGAACCACCGAGATAAAGCAAGCCTGACAGCGCTTTAAACAACTTCCCTTGCGTATTTGGAATCTCACCGAGTTTGAGGAGCTGATTGAGACCTGCTACGAACACGATTCCCCCAAGCCCAATCGTGAGGAGTGTTGCAGATGCAAAAGGCAACAAGATTGCTGCTACAGAAGCCACAATTAAAACGATTGCAGTGATTCGGCGAGAATTCATGAAAGAAGGCTTGAGCTTTGTCAGTTTAATGTTGCTTGCGGCGTCTTAAAACGGCCCGATTAAGCAGCTGCATGGCACCGTTGATCAGCAAGTTCAGGAGCAGAAAGCTCATCAGCAGCAGGAGAAATCCTTCGATCGCTCGCCCGGTTTGCGTAATTGTTGTGTCACTTACGGCGTAGAGATCGGCGTAGCCAACGGCAATTGCCAGGGTGCTGTTTTTGGCAAGGTTTAAGTATTGACTGCTCAGGGCAGGAAGAATGGCAGGTAGTGCTTGAGGCAGCACGACACGCTGTAGACCAATTCTTTCATTCATCCCAAGACTGCGGAATGCTTCCCATTGGCCTCGGGGCACAGAATCCAGACCACCGCGAACCACTTCGGCGATTGAGGCTCCAGTAAAAACGCTCAGCCCAAGCAGAACGGCTGCGAATTCCACACTTAAATTTAGACCAAGAAAGTGAATGCCTTGATTGGAGAAAAACAGAATAGCTCCAACTGGTGAGAGCGGTTCAGAGGGAAGGCCTAGAAATGCAACAAAATACCAGAATAGAAGTTGCAACAAAAGTGGGATCTGACGGATCAATCCCACATACAGAGCAGCTAAACGTCTGAGCAGTGGATTCAAACTGCGGCGAGCAGAACCAGTGACGACCCCAAGGATTGTGGCTAACACAATTCCAGCAGTAATGACACGCAAGCTGTTGAGCCATCCCATCAGGAGGGCCCGGGCCGTGCTGTCTGAAGGTTCGAAAGGAAGGGGATGTTCTGAAAGAGCAAATCCTGCTGGTCGCCAAAGCCAATCAAAGCTCAGGCCTAATCCTGTTCTGATTAAGTTAACAGCAAGATTATTGATCAAAATGCCAAGAGTTGTCAGTAAAGCAACAACGATTATTCCCTGTAACCACCAGTGTTTGGATATTTTCATTGGAACGGGGGTGAGGTCAGTACCCCACCATTTCTGTGTAAATTGTTGAGGCCTCTTGGGATTGGTACGTTACTGTCAGGCCCCAGGTGACGACCATAGATTTCGCCATAATTCCCCGTTGTTTGAATTACTTTGACAACGAAATCATTGCTTAAACCTAGTTTTCGGCCTAAATCTCCCTCAACGCCGAAGAACCGTCTCAACTGTGTCAGCTCTGGTCGGTTTTTGGCCTCTTTGAGTTTGTCGTTGATGTTGTGTTGGGTAATCCCTTGCTCCTCTGCTGTAATCAGTGCGTAGATGACCCAGCGCATGGCGTCATTCAGCCGTTGGTCACCACCTGCGGCCAGAGGTGCAAGCGGTTCCTTGCTCAATACTTCGGGAAGGATGACATGTTCAACAGGATTCTTGAAGCCTGATCTGGCCGCGGCGAGCTGAGACCGATCGGACGTCATAGCGCTGCAGCGACCTTGAAGGTAACCAGCGATCACTTGATTCAGGTCCTGATATTTGATTGGTTTGTAATTGATCCCTCTGGACTGAAAGGCATCATTGAGATTTTGCTCAGATGTTGTGCCTGATCCCACGCAAATGGTTTGATCTTTCAAATCGTTAAGACTGGAGATTCCGCTATTGCCCCTCACCAAAAGTCCTTGTCCATCGTGAAACACAACAGGAGCAAAGCTTAATCCGTTGCCGCCAGCCGCATCTCTGCTGAGGTTGAAGGTTGTGTTTCGTGAAAGCAAATCAATTTCTCCAGTCCGTAATGCAGTAAATCGTTCTGGAGCCGTAAGCGGCCGATATTGCACCTGATCGGCTTGACCTGTGAATGCTGCTGCAAAGGCACGACAGATGTCGACATCCAGACCAGCGAAGGATCCATCCCTTTGAAGAAAACTAAATCCAGGGATTTTTCCGCTGACTCCACAGCGCAGCTCTCCTCGTCGCTGGATGAGGTCAAGCCTCGAGGAACCGCCTTCTCCAAGCGTGGCACATCCGCTCAAAAGCAGGATTCCTATCACCAGCGGTAGCCCAGGGGGACAATGTCTCATGGGTGTCTGAGGTGTGGATTTAAG
>WTGE01000138.1 GCA_011525445.1 Synechococcus sp. CO36386bin_37 | reverse complement strand
GGGTTTGTCCTCGCGGCAGGCTGAGATCCAGCTGGCTAAGGGCTAGGGGTTGATCCGAGCCGTATCGCAAGCCCACTGCTTCAAAGCGAATCTGCTGTGTCAGCCTCTGAAAATGCACACCACCAATGCGGCGAAAATGCTTGTCAGAACGAGCGAGGATTTCGTCAGTGAGCGCCAAGCGCCCGGAATTTTCTGCCAGAGAGTTCCAGCTGTTGGCAATACTTCCAAGCCGCACGTTAAGCCGCTGCAGCGCTAGAACAAAAGTGACCAGACCAGGTAAGACCTGGCCAGCCTGCATCCCCAGCAGAACCAAGCTCAAACTCACGATCACCGCGACCGCAAGAATCGGCAGGAAAGAGGCCACCGGCTCTAGCAGAGCAAGCCGTCTGGCTTGGCCCCGAAATGCGGCTTCCATCTCTCCCATCAAGCCCTGCAGACGCTGATCAGCAAGCTCCAACTGACCAGTGCTATGGAGCAAGCGCAGCGCTTGATAATCCTCCACCACTCGAGCGCTGATGGCCTGGTCCACTGCCACCTGCCGCTGGGCACCAGCGCGCACTCGGGGCTCGAGGGTTTTCTGCAAAGTGGTGATAGCTGCGGCGAGGGCGACAGCGGCTAACAACAGCCAGGGGGAGATGCGCAACAGCACCAGTAAATAGACCAGAGCCATCAACAGGCTTACCGCCAGGTCACTGAGAGTTTCAATCTGGACTTGAACAGCTCCAGTGCCAGCAGCAGCAAAGTTAGTGAGCTCACCAACCCTGTAATGGCTAGAGCAGGGAAAGCTGAAGCTAAGTACCTGGCGATGGATCAAGGCGGTGACGCTGGCGCGACAACGGGCGGCTAAATAGCCCACACAAACCTTGTTTCCATAACGCATCAGTGATTGCAATCCTTGGGCCAAAACTGCTGCGGCCATCAACAAAGTCGCGATTGCTGAAGCCTGTAGAGGCCCCAACAAGTTGGCTAACCAAGGCCAGGGAATGGCACTGGCACTTTGAGCAACCGTAAGCACATCAACCACCAAAAAAATGATGGCAAGCGTGAGGCCTTCGCTTAGGGCAGCCACCATGGCGGTGAGGGCACTTACAACAATGAGTCGCCATTGGCTACATGCCGTACGACTGATCAGCTGGGTCGCCGGAGTCCTAGCCAACACATGACGAAGCTGGCGCTTGAATAAAGCTGAAGGCTCAACAGCCATAGAACCGGCGGTACCACTTAGCAAAAGCAGTCACCCCTTGAAGCATTGAGGTGTCAGGTCGAAAGCCAATCCAGGCTTCCAGTGCAGAAGTGTCAGCCGCCGTAACCTCAACATCTCCGGGCTGCATGGGCTCAAGCTGCTGAATCGCCTTATGACCAAGGGCAGTTTCTAATGCAGCAATAAAATCCAAGAGCGGAGTGGGGGCACTATTGCCAATGTTGAACACCCGATGGGGAGCCCAGCTGGTAGCCGGATCGGGTTGAGCAGCATCGAAGCCAGCAGCAGCGGTAGCCGGCTTAGCCAGCACCCGCAGCACTCCTTCGACAATGTCATCGATATAAGTGAAATCACGAGCCATCCGGCCGTGATTAAAAACTTTGATTGGCTCACCTGACAGAATCGCCTTTGCAAATAACATCGGCGCCATATCAGGTCTGCCCCATGGGCCATACACAGTGAAAAAGCGCAATCCAGTAGCCGGTAAGCCGTAAAGATGGCTGTAGGTGTGGGCCATGAGCTCGTTGGCCTTTTTTGTGGCCGCATAAAGACTCACGGGATGGTTAACAGCTTGAGTTTCGCGAAAGGGGAGGTTGCGGTTGCCGCCATACACCGAGCTACTAGAGGCATACACAAGATGCTCAACCTGCTGATGGCGACAGCCTTCTAGAATGTGACCGAATCCTACCAAATTACTTTGTACGTAGGCCGCAGGATTCTCTAATGAATATCGGACACCAGCTTGTGCAGCTAAATGAATTACAGCTCTCGGTCTTTGAGTAATAAACAACTGTTCAACAGCTGCTTTGTTAGAGACATCTAAACATTCAAATAGCCACCTTCTTGCTTGACTTTTGCTTTCCAGGCGAGCGAGCCTGGCTTTTTTCAAGGCAGGGTCATAATAATCATTGAGATTATCTACACCTATGACTGACACATCGTCAGCCAGGAGCCTCTCCGCCACAGCAGAGCCAATAAAACCAGCGGCACCAGTAACTAGAACAGGTCGGTTCAAGTGGCAACCCCATTCAGACGTCTACGGAAATCAGCAATTGTTCTTTCTAAACCATCAGCCAAGGTAATTTTTGGCTGCCAACCTAACTCTCGCTCCGCCAAGGTAATCACAGGCTGACGTTGTAATGGGTCATCCTGAGGCAGAGGCTTAAACACAAACTCCAGGGAAGGGTTAATACGATCACGCACCAATTCAGCCAACTGACGAATGGTGAACTCACCAGGATTGCCTAGATTCATGGGGCCCTCATGATCGCCCTCCATTAGGTTCAAGAAACCCTGAACTAGATCATCCACATAGCAAAAAGATCGTGTTTGCTTACCCTCGCCGTAGAGGGTGAGTGGCATCCCCCGCAGCGCCTGGACAATGAAATTACTCACCACACGACCATCATTTTCCAGCATGCGAGGCCCATAGGTGTTGAAGATGCGAGCTACGCGCACTTGCACCCCATGCATGCGGTGATAATCAAAACAAAGGGTTTCAGCAATGCGCTTCCCTTCGTCATAACAGCTGCGAATGCCAATGGTATTGACACAACCCCGATAACTTTCGGGCTGCGGGTGCACCTCAGGATCGCCATATACCTCACTAGTGCTGGCCAAGAGCAAACGGGCTCCTACACGGCGGGCTAGTCCGAGCATGTTGTATGTACCTAAAAAGCTTGTTTTGGCAGTCTTAATTGGATTAAACTGATAATGGACTGGAGATGCTGGACAGGCTAAATGCCAGATTCGATCAACCTCAAGCCTAATTGGCTCAGTAACATCATGGCGGATTAATTCAAAGTTTGGGTGACCAATCCAGCTGCGGATGTTTTCTTTGCGCCCAGTAAAGTAATTATCAAGGCATATAACTTCATCACCACGCTCCATCAAGCGATCTACAAGGTGTGAGCCAACAAAACCAGCTCCGCCGGTTACCAAATGCCGTTGCGCCATCAACCTTCTCCCACTGTCCAAACTTGCAAACCAGCAGCACGTGCTGCGCAAGAATTTGCCGTCGCTCGCGTGTCAAACAACCAAGCAGGACGCCTCATTTCACCAGCGATAGCCTTCCAATCGAGAGAGTTGAACTGATCCCACTCAGTAAGAATCAAGACAGCATCAGAGCCGTGGCAAGCCTGTACAGGATCGTCTAATTGTTGCCAACTGGAGTCTCCTTCACTAGGAGCAATGCCTAAATCTCGCTGCATCTGATCGGCAGACACCTTGGGATCATAAATCCTGAGCTGCGCTCCTTCCTCAAGAAGATCTTTGGCAATACGGATCGCTGGGGATTCTCGGGTATCATTAGTATCAGCTTTAAAAGCAAAACCCAACAAAGTGATACTCTTACCAGCAACGGTATTAAAAAGGCACTGAACAACTAATTTGGCAATACGTTGCTGCTGCCAATTATTTAAGCTGACGACTTGCTCCCAATATGCAGCAACCTCCTCTAAACCATAGTGACGACAAAGATAAACAAGATTGAGGATATCCTTTTGGAAACAACTACCGCCAAAACCAGGTCCACTCTTTAAAAAGCGAGATCCGATACGTGAATCAGCCCCTATTGCGCGAGCCACCTCTTTGACATCAGCTCCGGTGGCTTCACAGAGCGCGGCTATTGAATTAATCGATGACACCCGCTGAGCAAGAAAGGCATTAGCCGTGAGTTTGCTGAGCTCGCTACTCCACAGATTCGTGCGCAAAATATGCTCGGAAGGCACCCAATGGCTGTAGACACTTGCTAATGCCTCAAGCGCCTCAGCATCCTGACCACCAATCAGCACACGATCAGGAGATTCTAAATCTGCAATCGCAGTTCCCTCAGCCAAAAACTCTGGATTAGAGAGCACAGAAAAGCTTTTAACATCGCCATCACCACCTTGCTGAGCTGCATTGAGAATGGTTTGAACAGTCTCAGCTGTACGTACTGGGAGGGTGCTCTTTTCTACAACAATGGTGTGGCCTTCAGCAGCCAAGGCAACTTGTCGAGTACAAGCCTCAATCCAGCGGAGATCAGATGCCTGCCCAGCTCCAACACCATGGGTTTTTGTTGGGGTGTTAACCGACAAAAAAACCATATCAGCAGAGGCAATTGCCTTATCCACTTCTGTGGTGAAGTGCAGGTTACGACCACGCGCCCGTGCCACAACCGCATCCAACCCTGGCTCATAAACAGGCAAGCGGCTCAGATCTGACTCATTCCAAGCGGCAATCCGATCAGCATTGAGGTCCACGACCGTAACCTGAATCTCAGGGCAATGGTCAGCTATGACAGCCATGGTGGGACCTCCCACGTAGCCAGCTCCCATGCAACAAATTGAGCGAACGGGAGGGGGGGTCATCCAAAAGATTCCAAGCTCCGGCATTTTGCCCCATACACTGCTCATCTCAATGCTTCTCCCCTATGCCCAAGATCGCTTTGATCACTGGCATCACAGGTCAAGACGGCAGCTATCTAGCTGAACTGCTGCTGGAAAAGGGATACGAGGTCCATGGCGTGAAGCGGCGTGCGAGCAGCTTCAACACCAGTCGCATCGACCACCTCTACCAAGATCCTCACGAGAAAGACCCGCGATTGGTTCTGCACTATGGAGATCTAACGGACAGCAGCAACCTGATCCGGATCATTCAGCAAGTACAGCCAGATGAGATTTACAACCTTGG
>WTGE01000334.1 GCA_011525445.1 Synechococcus sp. CO36386bin_37 | reverse complement strand
CATTGAGGGCACGAACCAATCGGATCAGTCCTGATAGCAATGAGAACAGACCCAGCACAAGCAGCACAGCAATGAGAATCAACGCTGAGAGGCCAAGAACAGCCTCAAGCAGTTGGCCGAGACCGCGAATCAAGTCAGCGATCGCTTCACTGACAACAACCATGGCATCCACTTTTGTGGGCAACCAACTCAAGAGGGCAAGCAGACCTGTTCCCAGAAGCATCAACAAAACTGAGTCCAGCATCATCCTCCAGAGGGGGAGACGCCTCGAAGCTTTTTGGCGTTGACTGAAAACGCGTCGTTCTTGTTGAGGACGAGGGAGACGAGGAATTTTTTTGAGCGTCATGGCTGAGAGAACATCTTTGATCGCTGCATCCAACGCTCAAACTCAATCAAAACCAATTCATTCGGACAGTCGATCAAACTGAGATCGCCAACCGTGCAATCTCCATAACCACTGTGATGAAGTGTGAGTTGATATCCAGTACCACTTAAACCACAAACCTCTGGATCACTGCGAACAACAACATCCAAAGAGGCTCCAATTTTGGCAACGCGTCTCCTTAGTTCAGGCCAACTAGACGCCATCAAATAAAGATGTACAGATAATTGATTTTGCCTGGATTCCTGACTTGGTCAACGTGTTCACTCATCTTGTGAAGGATCGCTAACCGTTTCAGAGCGAGGAACCTCACCTGCCTCAGGAGAGTTTGCGGTTTGCTGGCGCGGGAGTGGAGCAACCATGGAAACAGCAGCCACCACAATCAGGGCAACGCCACCGAGTAAAGGATTGACCAAACGACGGAATAAAGGAACACGCTCCGCCAGTTCACGACGGCTCAAAGGATGATGAGCAATCTCCGGCCACGAAATCGCCACACGAGCATCACTGCGAAGCGCATCCAGACAGCGCACCAGGTCAGCTAACTCTGCATCGTCCAATTCAATTTGAAGTGGTGAGACATCAGGCTGACTACTCGTGAGCTCCAACTGATGTTTTCCATCAAGTGGACGGAGCCTGACTGGGTGATGGGACCAACCCTCGGGCCTGGAAATAGCGGAAATCTGATGGCGTGCGTAGGGAAATACAACAGCCATCAACGCCTCTAGATGATCCCGTTTTCCTTCCAGTTCTGGAGCACCAACCAGCTGAAGACGCCACGAGGAGAGAATCCCTATCACCTGATTGGTATGTCCAGCTGAAATATCGGGAAGTCCATCCACTTCCAGCCTGGCTGCGGCTTGGTCGTAGCGGTAGGAGAGTTTGAGCATCGAAGTCATCAGGGTGTGGGGTCGAGAAGACTGGCCCGAAGGCGATCAACCCCACCGGGACCCGCTGCGAGTGCCAGAGTGAAAACAAGCTGTCGTTGAATTGAAGCGGTCTGATCTTGGCTCAGCAAACGCTGAACGGCGCCTCTACGAAGATTGAATCGCTCAGAAATCAAATCTCTCAAACGTTGATCCAGTAAGGCCCAACGTTGTGATGTGAGGTCTTCGGGTTCTCTGCTTGACAGCAGTTGATGCAACATCGGATACAGGCGATCAGCCATGGCACAGAGAAGCCTAATCAGAGCTTCGGTTTCAGCCGAGCCAAGGTGTCCTCGACGGGTCGTTCGGCGCAGTGGGTTGTAACAGCGTCGTTTCCATAACTCCACTCGATTGGGGAAAAGGTTCTCGAAACCGAGTTGCTGAGTCGCCCAGAGCATGGCTTCACCACCGTTGAAATCCAACGACTCAACCGTGAGGAGCAGAAGATCAAGGCGCTCCATTCCTCGACGACCGAGCACAGCTGTGGGCTGAGAATCTCCTCGATCAGACAATAGGGATGCTTCAGTCATGGCAGCGTGTTTGCCTGAGTGATCTCATACGGCTTCAATTCCAATCGGTTTAACATAGAGTGCAATCAATACCACATATGCTGAAAAGCTTGAATTCTTTCAGCTAGTTCGAGACCTAATTGCTAAAGCATAACGAGCACTGATACAGAGCAGGGATGTCATCAATTGAACCCAAAGGTCACTCAAAAACAAATCTCAACAGATTAACAACAAATCGCGACTTTTCAATCACGCATTGACAACAAAGATTCAAAGCGGATGAAGCCAGCCGATCTTGATCAACCACCTGTTTCAATTGACAACTTTTCGTCCATTTTTAAAAAATTGCGCTTGATTAATCATTTCTCTTAAACTTGTATCATTGAGCGAATTTTAAGAACCAGCTTGCACAACATCTCTGAGCTCAGGGAGATGGACCACTTTTGATCGAGTCGTCTGCGATGATTGGTCCGCAAGATCAAAAGCATCCTTGGACCTTCGTCAGTACGTTCAAGACATTCCTGACTTTCCAAAACCAGGAATTCTTTTTCGAGATATTTCGCCAATGTTACGCGATCCAGCTGGGTGGGAAGAAGTGATGAGACGACTGGGAGTGCTCTGCGATTCTTTAAAGCCAGATCTGATCGCTGGCATTGAAGCCAGAGGTTTTATTGTGGGAATGGGATTAGCAACTCATCAGAAACTCGGTTTTGTTCCTGTTCGCAAACCAGGGAAACTTCCTGGCGAAGTGTACGGAATCGACTACTCCCTGGAATATGGAACTGATCGTCTCGAAATTCACGCTGATGCCATGAGAGATGAACCCAAAGTCTTGATTGTCGATGACCTGCTAGCAACAGGGGGTACTGCCTCAGCTACAGCAAATCTGATCGAGAAGGCAGGTGGTCGTCTGGTTGGATGCGCCTTCGTTATCGAACTGACAGATCTCAACGGTCGCGAGCATCTCCCTAACAACATCTCTATTGAATCATTGATTCGTTACTCCTGATTTTGTTGCCAGTCCAGAACATCTTGATATCCCTCCAAACTCAATAAACCAAAGCTCCACAGCACGACTGGCAATGGAGCCTGCTCCAATTCTGCTTGGCGCAGGCCAAGATTAATCGCGTTCTCACTTAACCCGAGCTTACCGCGCAAATAAACCAATAAGGCTGGCGAAGGCCTTGGTTGAGGATCACTGGTGATCACCATCTTGTCCCCTCAGCTCAGCTCACTCTGGCAACGAATGCAAAAGAGTGCCAGGCCCATCAGTCATCGCCTGAAGAGACAGTTGTCGAAACAGAGGAACCCGTCTGAGCAACCAGAGGCTTAGTTTGCGAAGCTGCAGCAACCCTACCTGACGATTGGAAAACAATCGAACTAAGAGATCTGTAGCAACGCTTACTGATAAAAGGTCAAAAAACCTACGTCTACTGTATGAAGAAGGGATGTGTTTGAGATCTCGGTGAAGAGCGGAAGAGGTTGTCACTAATCCAAGAAGAGTATCGACATCACGCCAACAAAGATTAAGGCCCTGCCCGCCGACTGGGTGACAACGATGCCCAGATTCACCGACCAAAAGAACCTTGCCTCGATGAAGCCTGGGAGCAACACCAAGTTCCAAAGGAAAAGCTGCGGGCACATCCAGCAAAGCATCCGCTTCGAGGTGACAGGGAAGAATTGTGCTCAATTGATCAAGAAATTCAACCGTGTCTAAACTTGCAAGCTGCTTGCATCGCTGAAGAGGAGCACTCCATACAACTTGGAAATCATTGCGCCCAAGTGGAAGTAGAGCTAAGGGTCCCTCCGGCCTGAAGCATTCATACGCAACGTTGGAATCGATGGCTCGAAAGCGAACTTTTGCAGTCAAGCATCCCTGGGTGTATCGATGCGACCAAAACGGAATAAGGAGATTACTGCGCGTGGGAGATCGCGGACCATCAGCAGCAACAATTAAGGAATAATCTGAATCTCGGCTGTTAATTGAACAAGAACTACCTAGATGTAAAGAGACCAATTCACAAGTATTGAGCCTTTCAGTCAATAGATTCATTAGCGAACCATGGTCGACTATCCAACCGATACTGCCGGATGATTGATTTGATGCAAGAAGATCAGATTCCGTAAAACGGACATGTGTATTAATAGCTCGATCTTCCAAACGAAGAACATTAAAGGGGAACAAATATGGCTTCAGGCTATTCCATAAACCCAAACTGGATAACAATCTTCTTGAAGAATGCGTTAGTGCGTAAGCACGACTTCTTGAAGAAATAATTTCAAAACTTAATGGGTCAAATAAATCGACATGGTATCCATTAATGGCCAAACCATAGGCCAACAAACTTCCAGTAGGACCAGCTCCATTGATCCTGATGCGGAGAGAAGAGCTGGTCATTGAGACGATCAGCCGATTCCGAGAAGTCCACGGGTAAAGGCTTCGCCACCCATAGCCAGTTCAGTGGCAAGAAGCGCGACAAAGCCAAGCATGGCCATACGACCATTCAATTTTTCTGCTCGCTCGTGGAATCCCCAGCCACTCTCAACATCAACAACCTGCATGCGGGGTTCTGTTGCGAAGGCATTGAGTCGTCCACCGTCCTCTGTCGTGACGGTTGCTCCACGGATGGTTGCAGCGTTTGAAGAGGCTTGGGACATGATGAAACCCTCAGGTATTTACAAACTTTAACATATTCATGAAGAAACGTTGCGCAGTCGCAACCGACAGAGGTCTTCAAAGGCTGGCCTCAACAAATAGGGATATTCGCCAACCCACAGCCGCAAACCAGGAAGCCATGCATCTGAGAGGCCTCCCAACCTTGCAAAATCAGTTCGATCACTCAACACAACACATCGAACCAATAGCCCTGGTCGGATCGCATCATGCTGTTTCGCCATCGGAAAGGAAAGACGTCCGAGATAACCATCCTCATCCGCAAGCTCCAACATCAGCCACGTCCGCCGGTTTTCTACGAGTTCAAGCTGCCCTCTTGAGTTGGCTTGCTCTCTTTGATTTTCAACACGTTCCTGCCGGACAACCCTGACGACTTCACCTTCAAACCAAGCCGCAGACGGATAACGAC
>WTGE01000121.1 GCA_011525445.1 Synechococcus sp. CO36386bin_37 | reverse complement strand
GGTGGAAGCCGCCTGGAGGCTTTACACCCCTTTGCTGGAGCTCATCGAGGACAGCCCTTGGCAGCTCCCCATCCATCCCTACGAGTCGCGGACATGGGGGCCTGCTGCAGCTGATGCCCTTTTGGCCCGCGATGGCTTGCTCTGGCGTCGCCCTTAAGCAAGCGAAAACCCTCATCCAACGCCTTCGAAACCGACCTTCGTCTTGCCCCAGCATGTCTCCTCAGCTCACGCTTCAAACGCCCCTCGAGCTACCCCCGTCGGAAGTTCCTCATTACCTTGATCAGCTTTGGTCCCGCGATCAGGCTGACGGCATCGGGGCCCACACCTTCTGCTTGTTGATCTGGCAGCCCGCATGGGTGGAGCAACAGCTCGTCCGCACAGGACGGATGAAGGGACCCATCATGGGCGTTCAACGGAACGAGGTCGTTCAGGCCGCACGGCAAGCGGTTCTTGATCTCGATCTTCCCCTGAGCACTCCGCCTCTGGATCGGTCGGTCTCAAACGGTTTGATCCCTATCGATGGCAGCACAACGAGTGAGGATCTTCGTGGTCAACACGTTGATGGCGCCTTGAGTGCACTGCGTCCCAGGCGCCTAATCACCCTGGCACCCAGCCTGGATACAGACCGCGCCCTGGAAACCCTGGTCGCGGCCTATTGCCCACTGCCAGAAGAGGGTGGCGGAACGGTTGCCTGCGGCGACGTTGTCGTCCTGCGCGGCGGAACGGAGGCTTTGAAAACTGGACTCAACACCCTCCAGCCACTGCTTCCGGACGAATTGCCCTCCTGGGTGTGGTGGAACGGCCCTATCGATGAATCGCCGGATCTCTTTGAACAGCTTTCGATCGCCCCGCGCCGCTTGATTTTGGATTCTGCTCTCGGTGATCCAGGCTATTGCCTGAATCTGCTTTCCAGCAAAATCGAAGCTGGTCAAGCCGTGAATGATCTGAACTGGTTGCGGCTGGGCAGCTGGCATCAAACACTTGCCATGGTGTTTGACCCTCCGCACCGTCGCGATGCCCTCAGCCACGTCGTGCAGCTTGATATCGACGTGGAGGGCGATCATCCCGTACAAGGACTCCTCTTGGCTGCATGGATTGCAGACCGTCTGGGATGGACCCTCAAAGAATCCCATCACGGTGACCACAAAATTAGTGATAACAGCATCAGTGCGGTCTTCGAGCGACCGGACGGAACAACAGTGCCACTGCGATTGTCCCCAGTTCCAATGGGACAACCGAGCATTCATCCCGGTCAAATCGTCGGGTTACGCATGATTTGTAAACCTGAAAAAGGGGGAGCCATGTGCGTGATTCTCTGCGCTGAATCGGGAGGGTGTATGCGCCTCGAAGCTGGAGGCATGGCCAGCATGGAACTCGTTGAAGAGGTGGTGCCGCTGCTCCACACTCATGTCGAAGCGGATATGGCTCGCTTGCTTGAGGGTGGTCACGACTCCTCCAACCCACTGTTGGCGGCAGCGGCACCCCTAGCTGCCAAGCTCATGAGTTGACACCTCATTGAGCAGCATGGCCTGTCTGATCGCTGCTCCGTCGAGCGGCAGCGGCAAAACCCTGCTCAGTCTCAGCTTGATCGCTTGGGCACGACAACAGCGATTCAGCCTTCAACCGTTCAAGGTGGGACCCGATTACCTAGATCCCCAAATCCTCGGGGCATGCGCCGGGATTCCCTGCAGAAACTTAGATCTGCCTTTGTGTGGTTCCGACTGGGTCAGGTCCAGTTTTCATGGCTATGGAGGACGCTGTGACATGGCGCTTGTGGAAGGCGTTATGGGGTTGTTTGACGGTATCGGCTCCAGCGGGGAGGGAAGCAGCGCGGCAGTGGCCAAGCACCTCCAGTTGCCTGTGGTGCTGGTCGTGGATGCAGGGGGTCAGGCGCGATCTCTTGCCGCGGTGGTGAGTGGATTCCGTGACCTCGACTCCAAGGTTCAACTCGCTGGTGTGGTCCTCAACCGGGTCAGCACTGCACGACACCGATTGCTGCTGGAAGAGGTCCTGGCCAACATTGAGGTGCCATGCCTGGGATGTTTACCTCAGGATCCCAGCCTTGAGCTTCCCAGCCGCCATCTCGGATTGGCTCCTGCCCATGAACTGAATCACCTTGGCTTGCGCCTGGGGGAATGGGCAGCCATCGCTGATCAATTTCTTCGAATGGATGTGTTTCAGCACCTGATGGCCGCGCCTTCTCCAGGATCTGATCCCATTCAGAGCGTCTTGATGGAAGCTGTTGAAGAGTCCAGGGTTCAACAACCACTCCCTGTCGCCGTTGCGCAAGACGACGCCTTTCACTTCCGATATCCAGAAATGCAGGATTGCCTCGAGGCTCTGGGAATGCCAATGGTGTCCTGGCATCCTCTGAACGATGAGCCCGTACCAGCTTCAGCCTATGGACTCGTGATCCCTGGGGGGTTCCCGGAACTTCATGCCCAACAACTCAGCAGCTGCAGAAGGAGCCTGTCATCACTTCGCGAATGGATACAACGCAAGCCTTTATACGCGGAGTGCGGCGGCATGTTGATGCTGGGTACCAGCCTGAGCGACGGGGACGGATGTTCCCATGACATGGCCGGAGTCTTACCGTTTCGTGCGGAACGGGGCAGCTTGCAGGTGGGCTATCGACGATTAACAGCCACCCAGGACAGTTTGCTGCTGAGTGAGGGTGACCAATGGATGGGGCATGAATTCCATCGCTGGCAACTCAGTGAAGACGCCATGGGCAGATGGCAACCCTTGTGGCAGGTTGAAGGTTGGCATATTGGAAGCAAAGAGGAGGGATGGGCACTTCCAACCGTTCACGCAAGCTGGGTGCATCTTCACTGGGCCAGCTCATCGACGATCTCATGCCGATGGCGCGCCGCTCTCGAAACCGCGGCGATGAGGATCGCGGCCGATTCATAAAAAGTTCGCGTCAACGGCAGCAACCATTGATGGAACGCTGGCGATTCGTGATTGAGGGACACGTGCAAGGTGTGGGATTCCGAGGCAGTTGCCGTCGCAGAGCCCTGGACCTCGGGCTCTGCGGTTGGGTGAGAAATCTGAACGATGGAAAAGTTGAAGTGCAGGCTGAGGGTGACGAGATGGCTTTGAACGAATTTCGTCTCTGGTGCGAACGCGGTCCAAGCACTGCAACCGTGACCAGGGTCGCGCTGTCAAAATTACCCGTCACCGGCAACGACTGGTTCGACATCCGCGCCTGATCAACAGCTCCTCGCCACACTTCAAAAGCTGTTTCAAACATCACCTGGACGCATCAACAACATGAACAAACGTCGCCGAATTTGGTTGCTTCGACATGGAGCCACGGAATGGTCCAAAAATGGTCGTCATACAGGCTGTACGGACCTTCCTCTGCTGCCCGAAGGTGAAGACGAGGCAAGGCGACTCTCTCCTGTTCTCACGGCTCATCGCTTTGCGGCGGTGTTTAGCTCGCCGCTTCAGCGTGCGAAACGCACGTGCGAACTCGCTGGATTGGGTTCGCAATTGCAGGTGATGGAAGCCCTGCGGGAATGGGATTACGGAGATTATGAAGGCATCACGACTCCTGAGATACGTCAAACCGTTTCCGATTGGACGATATGGAGCCACGGCTGTCCGAATGGAGAAAATGCGGAAGCGATTGAAAAGCGCTGCGTACAAGCCATCGAATTGGCCTTGAAGGTAACGGGGGAAGGCGATGTGGCTCTTTTTGCCCATGGCCACGTGCTGCGTTCCCTGACAGGAACATGGCTCGGACTCGGAGCTCAAGGAGGCTGCCTGTTCCAACTCGGGACAGGAAACATCTGCATCCTGGGCTTTGAACGAGAGCAACGAGCGATCGCCCGCTGGAATGCACCGACTAACGGCCAGTTTGAAGACATGGTTTGAGCTCACGCCTCATATCATCACCGGGTTGATCTGTGAGCCACTTCTGAACAATGAGCGACGCCACGCTCTGGGCCGAACTACTCGCATACGGCACTGGAATCGGCTTGTCACCCATTCACATCGCTGTCTTGCTGCTGTTGTTGCTAGGTCCTCAACCCATCCGTCGAGGCGGTTGGTTTTTAGCGGGATGGGTGTTCACAACAATGGCAGCAGCCACGCTGCTCGTCACGTTGGGGCACTCGTTGGTCCTGGACATGACGCAAGGATCCCACCACCGCACTGGTTTAGATCTGCTTGCTGGTGGAGCCCTCATTGCCGTTGGTGGTCGGGAGCTGCTGCGTTCTTTCACTGATGGCGACACCCCCCCGGCTTGGACCGCAAGTGTCGATCGCTTTGTTGGAATGCCGCTTCCGCTGTTACTGGTCTTGGGCGCAGTTGCAGAAGTGGCAAGTCCTGACGACTTAGTTCTCTTCGCAAAATCAGCCGGAGTCGTACTGGCAGCTCAGTTACCCGCTTGGCAAGAGCTTGTTGGTCTTCTGGCCTTCACCCTGGGAGCAAGCTTGCTGTTACTCGCACCATTCATCGCAGTCATCGTCGGTCGCGACAAAGTCATACCGGTTTTAGAGAGCGGCAAACAATTGTTATTTGCCCGTGGAGAAGTGATTGTCGCGTCTGTCAGTATCGGCCTTGGTGGATATCTTGGTTGGCAAGGCATTAGCGGTCTTACACTGACTTGAAATGCATGATGAATTGCAGCTCGCTCCTAGGTTCTTAACCGGAACTTCGCTTAGCACTGTGTTTTTTCAAATATCATCATTTAAGTACTTCAGGCTACATTAGGGCTTCTCGGCAAGACATTATCCTGATACCAATTATCATTCAATTAAAATCCTGCTCTCATCGAGAGATTTGACCTCAACTAACTTCTGAAACAAGAAAGCTACACAACTGCTTCACAGGGCTTTAAAACAATGTTTTTACCATCAACACCAAGTTGCACATCATGATCAGACCCTACTCCTTGATTC
>WTGE01000122.1 GCA_011525445.1 Synechococcus sp. CO36386bin_37 | reverse complement strand
GCCGTTGTCAATATTGACAACGGCTACGGGGCAGCGATGGTGGCTCTGCGAATCCTGCAGATGGGAGGGTGAGTGGGCGGGAAGCTTGCTGCCTGAGGGCCTCGCCTGGCCAAGCGGCATCGATGTTAATGACGACAGATGTGTGAAAGTGCATCGCAGTGACAATCCGTTTCCACATTGCGCAGATGGCACATCAACAGAATGTGGTCATCATGATCCTATTCGCTACTGGATTGCCTCCGAAAAGTTCTGAGCTCAAGTGGGGATTTGGATGGCATGAGGTTTGAACAAGTAATGCATATCAACTTCTTAACGACACAACATCTTCCGCTGAACTGTTCAAACTGGAAGAGCGGAAGATTCTCCCAAGTGAACCTCAGAGATGCTGAAGGTTGGGATAAGCCATGACTAACTCATCGGCGCTGAGAACGTCTCCACTGCCATCGGGTTGCCAGATCACCTCAAGCGCCATCAGGTCTTTAGAGGATGTAGAGCCAAGAATTCTCAGCGTTTCGCGGAGCCCCTCACCATTATCAGCTTGTTTGAGTTTCACCGTTTGACGGCTGGCCACCAGCACAGTCACCACAATGAATTCGTTCGTGGCATCAGCATCACCACTGCCGTTGGATTTCGATGCATCGCTACTGCGAACACCACTCACGTTGGTGGTGATTTCCGCCTTCAATTTGCTGCGCTCCGTCATCGAGAGACGATTGAAGGTGGATTCCGAAGCGTTGAACGGAACACTGCCTGATTCCACGTTGGCGTAGACCCAGAGCTCGGGTTGGCGGAGAAGGGCCAGGGTTGTTTCCTGCAGAACTCGTTGCAGACCAGATGAGGAACTGGTGTCGGCAGTGGCGGCGAGTTGACGCAGATCGCTTTGCAGTGACTTGGCGCTGGCGAGCAGTCCGATTTGGAGTTGCAGCAAGGAAACTGGTCCGTTAGTCAGTTCACGCTGGGCTTGAGATCCACCGCCGATGGAGGGTGAACCACCTCCTCCGTTGTTGCGAAAGGCGTTGACCAACACGCCCACGATGGCGGCGAGGACGAGGAAACCAAACAGGCCTCCCCCCCCGAATCCAAAGATTGGAATGATGAATGGAAAGCCAATGCCCCCCCCGAATCCACGGTTGTAGCCACCCCCCCCGTAGCTGCGGCTGTAGCCGCCGCTTCGGGGCATGGACGGAGCACGGAAGCTGCCACCTCCAATCCGACCGCCACGCGCTGCTTCGCTGGGTTGGGGACTGATGACGAGGAGCCCGGCGATGAACAGGGGTACTAGCAATCCCGACAGCCAGCGTTTGATTTGACTCGCCTGAGGACGAAGTTTGGAGGAGGCCAAAATGCCCAATTTCACTCCCTCAACTCTAGGAACCACCGCCCACGATGGTGACGATCTCAAGGTTGTCACCGTCTTGGATGATCTGGGTATGCCAACGTTCAGGGGTGAGAATTAATCCGTTGTATTCAACAACCACTAAGCGTGGGTGGTGCCCGAGCTCCTGAATCACCAGATCAAGTGTCTTAGCAGAAGGGTCAAGGCTGCGCAGTTCTCCGTTCACCGTGAGTTGCATGGCATTGAGGCAGGGGCGTTAAGAAAGGATCTGAAGCAGAATGCGACTGGCTTCCGCAGGATCATTGGATCCCATGATTGCGCTCACCACAGCCACGCGCTCGGCACCGGCCGAGCAAACAGAACAGATGGTTTGTGAATCAATGCCTCCAATCGCAAACCAGGGCAACGAAGCGTGCTGGCTGGCTTCCTGCACCCAAGACAGCCCCGCAGGTGTGCGTTCGGGTTTGGTCTGTGTTGGGAAAACAGGGCCTACGCCCACGTAATCGGCTCCTTCCTGTTGTGCCATGAGCAGCTGGTCCAGGTTGTGGGTGCTGCGCCCGAGTAAACGCCCTGGACCGATCAGCTGTCTTGCCTCTGCAAGGGGGAGGTCGTCCTGGCCTAGATGCACGCCGTCGGCGTCCACCAACAGCGCAAGATCGATGCGGTCATTGATGATGAATAAGGCCTCAAAACGACGGCAGAGGTTGGCAAGAGCTTTGGCTTCGAGGAGTCGTTGTTGGTCAGTTCCTTGTTTGCGGCGGAATTGGACCAGGTTCACGCCGGCACTCAGAGCGGCTTCCACTCCATGCAGCAACCGCTCCAGGTTGTTGTCGCGGTCGGGATCTGTGATCAGACAGAGCTTGGCCTGCTCAAGCTGCTGAAGCCTGTACTGATGTCCGCAAGCCTCGAGGACACGAACCTCGAGATCGTAAAGGCAATAGCGAATTTCAGCTGCGGCTTGCGCCAGCTCGGGATCGGTATTGCGGCCGAATTCTTCCAGAACACGCAGAGCTTCCTGAACCCTGCTGGCATTGGCCTTGATGATTGCCGTGACGGAGCTACGGCGTGCTTGGGCAGGGTGACTGAGACCAGCGGCGCGGTCGGTTGCTGTGGAGCGGGCCTGGCGGTAGCGATCATGATGATGCTCCCCGAGCTGCTGCCTCCAGTCTTTGAGAGGTCGCACAAAATCATCGCGGTCGAGGCCGAAGCGGCACCAGTCTTCGATCACACGCAGCCCTTCCCTGGCTCGATCCAGGTTGGCGTCGATCAGCCTCGCCACGCGCTGCTTGGCGTCTGTGTCGACAAGCATCAATTTCATGGCAGTCTGAGAAGGATCGCATGCTCCAAGGCGGCTATGGACAACAGCGGATCCGAGAGCACCATGCACGTTCTGGTATGGGGGATCATTCTTCTAGGAGGTGTTGGTGTGTTCATCGTTTGGGGATTGGCGAACGCTTACCCAACGGTGGTTTGAAGCGAGTCGCGAGCTTGTTGAGCGTCTTGGCCAATTTGGGCGCTGAGTTCTTCGAGTCCCGCAAAGCGTTTCTGTCCCCGCAGCCGTTTGACCGGTTCGACGAGCAGCTGCTTGCCCACCAGTTCAATGTGTTGATCGAGCAGATGCACTTCAACGGCTGAGGGAGACTTGGGGTCCACCGTGGGTTGAGGACCAAGATTCATCACGGCGGGCAGAGCATCTCCATGGTCTGTCGTTCCGTCACGTCCCGTCCAGGCTCTGGCCGCGTAAACCCCAAGTCCGGGTAAAAACTTGCGCCCGTCCACTTGCAGGTTGGCTGTGGGCCAGCCCAGGTCCCGACCCAGGCCGCGACCAGGGACGACGCGACCTCGAAAGCGGTACGGACGACCGAGGAGGTGGCTGGCCGTCGACAGATCCCCATTCTCCAGGGCTTTCCGGATACGGCTGCTGCTCATTCGCCCTTGTCCATCCTTCAGTATCGGCAGCACTGCAACCTCAACCCCAGCGGCTTCGGCCAAGGTACGCAGGGTGTTGGTGTCGCCCTCCCGGCCTCGACCGAAACGGAAGTTGGCGCCCACAGCGATATGACGTGCTTTCAGGCAGTTGAGCAGAATCTGCTCAACGAATTCGGCCGCACTGAGCTGGGCCAGCTGGCGGTCAAATGGCACGAGCACCAGCTGCTGGATGCCCAGGGGGTCCAGTAGTTCAAGTTTCTCCTCTGGCAAATCGAGGCGCAGTCGTGGTTCACCATGCAGTACTTCTCGCGGATGCGGCCAGAAGCTCACCACGGTTGGAACAGCTTCGGCGTGATCGGTATGGGTGACAGATGCAATCACCCGCCGATGGCCAGCATGAAGGCCGTCGAAGCTGCCCAACGCCACGGTGGTGGGGGTTGAGGCCTGCTGTGGTGAGCAGAGAGGAATCAACGGGGTTGTGCACGGATCTGTGGTTAATGGCAAGTTTGGACGACAGACCTCCTCCCCCGCATGGCCGATCGGCTCGACCTTCAACTGCTCGCCCTCGGCTTGCGCCGTTCTGCCTGGATTCGTTTCTGGATTCAAACCGGACTTGGAATTGTGATCCTGGGGGTGTTGATGTTCAACAACATCGGTGGAAGTCTGACCAGAAATGCCGACAAAGCCTTGGGTTTGGGGCCCGGATTGTCCCTGACAACCCTTTCCTTTCTGGTGTTGTTATTCAGCCTCTGGCAAGCCTGGTTGATTGTTCGACTGGGACGAGCTTTGAACAGTGGTGCGCGTCCCAGTCGAGGTGAGGCCAGCCGCACGATCAAACGCAGTTTGTTCGCCGATTTGTTGGGGCTGGTGTTCGCCGCTGTTGGCTATCAATCGCTTGCTGGTGCCTTGTTCGTTCAGGCCTCTCAGCAGACCCCCGGTATCGCCATTGGCGGCAGGGGTGCCAGTGAAAACATGGCGATCACCTCACTTGAGATGCTTTCGGTGCTGAGCAATACGCAGGTGTTATTCGCTCACGTCATCGGTGTGCTGTTTTCGCTTTGGATGTTGCAGCGGATTTATCGAACTCAATGAATGCTGGGTAAGGACGACAAGCCTCCTCTCCAAAACAGTTCTGGCTGGAGTGGGGTGAGCGACGGGGCATTCGCTTTGATCTGAGCGACGTCTGTTGGCCAGTCGCGTGGGCCATCGCCACCTGATTCGAGATCCTCAACGGCTTCGCCTGCCAACCAGTAGTAGGAGCGGCCTCGCGGATCCACTCTGGGGCTGAACTGTTCGTCGTAGCGCCGGATCGAAAGACGGGTCCAGCTCAGCTTCCCCATGACTTCGGACTTGCAAGGGGGAACGTTGAGGTTGAGCAGCAGGTTCTCTGGCCACTGATCAGCAATAGCCTTTTCAGCGACTTTGATGGCTAATGCGGCAGCCGCTTGAAATTCTCTCCACTGAAAACAGGCGCTACTGACGGCCATGGACGGAAGGCCTTCGAGGGTGCCTTCCATCGCAGCGGCCACGGTTCCCGAGCAGAACACATCGGTGCCGAGGTTAGGGCCGTGGTTGATCCCAGACAGCACGAGGTGGGGCTTTTCAGGCAGCAGTTCAAACAGAGCTAATTTCATGCAATCGGCAGGGGTTCCACTGCAGGCCCAGGCT
>WTGE01000048.1 GCA_011525445.1 Synechococcus sp. CO36386bin_37 | reverse complement strand
CGCCACCCTGGAGACCTTCGGCTTCCTCCCGCCGATGACCCAGGACGAGATCTATGACCAGATCGCTTACATCATTGCCCAGGGTTGGAGTCCGCTCATTGAGCACGTCCACCCTTCCAATTCCATGGCCACCTATTGGTCCTATTGGAAGCTTCCCTTCTTCGGCGAAAAGGATTTGAACGTTGTTGTCAGTGAGCTCGAGGCTTGCCATCGCGCCTACCCCGACCATCACGTTCGCATCGTCGGTTACGACGCATACACCCAGGGCCAAGGTGCCTGCTTCGTGGTTTTCGAAGGACGCTAATCCTTCGTTCCCACGACATCGAGCCCTGAGTTGATCGGGGCTCAACTCTTTCTGTAGGGATTATTTCCCTTCAATTCACGACGACATTCTCGGGCGGACATGGCAAGACTCTCTAGTCGCGAACTGGCACTTGAGCGCCGTAAAGCTCTCACCACTTCTGGCAAGAAGGCATCCGTTGCAGTAGCAGCAGGTGCCAATCGTGTTCGCACGGCCAACGATGCCCGCAAGACGCGCACCAACGCAGATCCAATTACGGCACCCTCTACACCTGCCGTATCCCCAGTCGTCGTTCAGCGGCCACGACAATCTTCTTTGGCTGCTGCGACACCCAATCATCGCTCACGGGTCAAACCCGTCAGCCAACCCAGTCGTGAGCTGGTTCTCGCGCGTCGAGAAGCCCTATCGCGTCGTGGAAAGTCTGCCGACAGCACCAAAGATCGGAACCGTGCTGATGTCGCTCGCAAAGAGGCATCAGCAGCAGCTCAGACTTCAACAACTGCATCCGCTAGCCCGAAGAAAGAGTGCGGCTGTGGTCATTCTTCAGCGCATAAACCAGCAGCTTTGAGTCGCCAGGCAGTCACTGTTGACTTGTCTTCAAAGCAGTCCTCACGTCGTAGCACAGCACCAAAGCGTCGTGCCATCGAGAATCCAAGCCGAGCCTTGGTGCTGGCTCGACGCGAGGCCATGTCCAAGCACGGCAAGACGGCTGGAAAGCAGCCAACCAGTGCTGCCGCAGTCGCCCGTCAAGCCAATCCGGATCTCACCAGTCGAGAGTTGGCACAACAGGTTCGTGAGCTTCGTGCGAAGTCAGGAGCTCGCAGTAAGCAGAGTGCTGGTGTGACACGCCCCACCGGACCGAATCGCAATGGGGCAAAGCAAGCTGCTGCTGCTGATGCCCATTGGAAAGTCGGTGAGTCCGAGACCAGTGGTGGTCAAACCGTTACAGGAACCCAGGCCAATCGTTCCATTAAAACCACCGGGAACGAAGCCAGTACCTGTCGTTCGATCACAGGCACTGAATACCTTGGTGCGGAAGTCTTCCAAACCTTCTGTCAAAGCGCACCTGTAGCTACGACTCCCCCCAAGGTTCGTGTCACAGCCACGACCCATGGCAATCGAGTGACTGGTAATGAAGTTGGCCGTTCAGAAAAGGTGACTGGTGATGAGCCCGGGACCTGTAAAACAGTGACAGGCACGGAGTACATCTCTGCCAATCAAAGTGCTACCTATTGCGGTGCTACCAATTCCTCGCCACGAAAAGTGGGTCATAGCCTCACGCAACAAGGTCGCCCCGTGAGTGGCGTCATGGTCGGACGATCTTCCAGTGTCACTGGTGATGAAGCTGGTGCGAACCGTTCTCTGACAGGCGATCAGTACCTCGGTTCTGACCCTCTTCCCGAAGGTCGTCCTGCTGTGAAAGTGGGTTTGTCAGAAACTCTGGCTGGTACCGGCGTCACAGGAACAATGGTCGGTCGCTCTCCCAGTGTCACGGGCGATGAGTTTGGTTCTTGTCATCGGGTGACGGGGGATCAATACATCAGTTCAGAGCAAGTCAACTCATTTTGTGGAGGTAAGCCCGATCCCGAAGCCGCCAAAGTGGGCTTCAGCATCACCAATCGCAACCAGGTCGTCAGCGGAACCCGTACTGGTCGCTCCGAAAAGGTCACTGGCGATGAGCCAGGAAGCTGTAAAGCTGTGACGGGAACCCCTTATGCCGGTCTTGAACAGGCTGGTCAATATTGCGGAACCCCTGCTGTTCAAGCCATTCGCGAGCGCACTCCATCTCGTCCAGGGACTCCTGCCGCCCCAATGACAGGTCTGCAACCAGGGATCGGAGGTGTCATGACCGGTGCAGAGCGAGGTGCTTGCGAAGCCGTCACGGGCACTCCCTATGTAGGAGCCGACCAGCTCTTGACTGCGTGTGGGCCAGACGCACCAGCTGCCACCGAAACTCACGGCCAACCCTTGGAAGGAGCCAGTTGGACTCGATTCAGCGTCATGTCACCTGCCCGTGCAGCCCAACAACAACGTGAAAGCAGTAGGGGTGTAACAGGCACCTCATACGAAGACACCAGCAGAATTACAGGCCCTTTTGACTTGGCCGGTGGAAAAATCACCGGCACAGAGCAATTCCGATTCGATAACCGTGAATTTCAAGCGCGCCAGATCAAAGTGCCCGCTCAACGCCAGTTTCAACCCACTACCCAAGAAGTAGAAATTGCAACTCAAGAACCTGTGTCTAGGGTGACTGGTGAGGGTTCATCCACCAAGGTCACAGGTGACGACTGGGATCGTGGTGATCACGTGACAGGTACTGAAGGGGTTTCAGCGCGTCGTCGCAATCCGACCCGTGGCGGTGCCATGGGAGCCATGCCTCCATTTGAGCGAAAGCGTAACGATCACTCTGAATGGCCTGAAAGTCGCGTCACAGGTTCCAGCGGAAATACTGCAAAAGGTTCACTGATCACCGTCTCTTGCGGAGCAAGGGGCTGATTCACTGATGGTTCGCTCCAAGCCTTCCCGCGGTGGGCGACCTTTGTCCCCTACAGCGCCTACACGCCTTCAGCTGCAACAGGAGAGGTCCAAGACTTCGGCTCAATCTCTGTTGACTCCAATGGATTCAGGGTCTGGCTCAGCCTCCGTTTCAGCTCGCAATGCATCCCGTGAGAGACGCCGAGCTCTGACTGTTTCAGGAAAAGCAGCTCTTCTCAACCAAGGCACTGGGGGAGCAGGCCGGGTGAGAACGAGTCAAGACAGCAGGCGTTCAATACCTCAACAGCCCGGTTGGATTCGTCGCGATGAAAAGCAGTCCAGAAATTTGGCAGGCAGCTTGAAAGATCTCCGATCTCCATTGTCGGATCGTTCATTATTCAATCGTCTGAGCTCGAGCAGACCGGCAGGGTCCACGCATTTACACCCACTGACCGATCGGATTGGCAATGAGACCTTAAGGACCTATGAAATGGAAGTGAAAGGACGCTTCGAAAGGATTGTTCCTGTACTCAAGAAGATTTCTGCGCTCCAACATGAGCCTGATTTCATCGATCAAGCTCAGCTCATAGCGCGCCGTGAACTTGGAATTGATCTTCCTCAGCACATTCTTGAACGTGCCTGGGTTTGCCCTCTGGACATGAGGGCGCTCTATGCCTGGTCTGTTTTTGAGTCCCATCGGATTTTCAGCGATTCATTTTTTCAAACTGATCCTCTCTCCTCTTCTTCTGGGAGTGATGCAGCCATATCGTTTGAGCATTTTTTGTTGACCTGTGGCTTCCATCTTCTCGATGTAACCCCCTGCGCCGACGGTCGCCTTGCTCACTCCATTGCTTATGCCTTACGCATTCCTTTCAGCTCGGTGCGCCGTCGCTCCCACGCAGGAGCGCTGTTTGATGTTGAAAACACGGTCAACCGCTGGGTGAAGACGGAGCACCTGCGCTATCGCGAGTCCATTCCCAATCCTTCCAGCGATGACACCCGATACCTAAAAGTGGTCACTTATCACTTCAGTTCGCTTGATCCCTGCCATCAAGGTTGTGCTGCTCACGGAAGCGATGACAAATTGGCAGTTTCTGCGGGATATCAACGTCTTCTTGATTTTCGTGAGGCGGTTGAAAACAGCTTTTGTTGTGGTGCTTCCGTTGATTTGTTGTTGATTGGAATAGACACAGATACCGACGCCATTCGTGTTCATCCGCCTTCGAGAGATGGATCAGCACAATTGAATACCTGGGTTTGTGCTCAAGATCTTTATGGCGCCACGTTTGGCATGACTTCTGATCAGGCATTGACTCAAATTGCAGAAGCGGTCGAATCTGGTGCGCCTGGTCCGATGGACTCGGGAATGGTTTCTCTTCTTACGCGTTTAATTGCTAATAATATTTCTCAAATTGATTATGTTCTTCAGCTGCATCAAGGTCCTTATCCAGATGCAGGCCATGCTGAACGTTTTATTGGTGTAGGAATTGGTTTCAAAGAAGTTCATCTTCGCAATCTCACTTACTTCGCTCATTTAGATACTGTTGAAGAGGGTGCGCCTGACCTTGACGTAGGTGTGAAAATTTTCACCGGACTCAACGTATCTCGTGATTTACCCATTCCTATTGTTGTGCGTTTTGATTACTCTGGCTCCGTCCCAGGTGCCCGTGAACGGGCTATCGCCGACTGCCAGAGAGTGAATTCGGCTATTGCCAATCGCTATTCAAAGCTCCTTGATGATGGGTTACTCCACACTTGCCTAACTGTCCGCGATCGAAGTAAGACAGCTCCTGCAGAAATTGTGGGATCCACACTCGATCCTCAAATGCAGGAGGTGCACTGATCATGCTCATCGTCAAGGTCGTCAAGCCACTCGTCTCGACCAATCGCATCCCTGATTTTGAGCACAAGCATCTGCAGGTGGTGCTCGACGGAAGTACACAAAAAGTTGCCGTTGACGCCGTTGGTGCCAAGCCTGGAGACTGGGTGATCTGTGTAAGTAGTTCGGCAGCAAGAGAAGCGGCTGGAAGCAAGTCTTATCCCAGTGATCTCACCATTGTTGGGATCATCGATCACTGGGACCCCGATGCCCCCAAATCTTCTCCATCTCCGCCCAAGGAGGTGAAGAGCTGATGGAAATCATGCAAGTGATGGGCACATTGATATGCACATTTCGTGTAGGTGGTTTGGACCACATGCA
>WTGE01000128.1 GCA_011525445.1 Synechococcus sp. CO36386bin_37 | reverse complement strand
GAAGGCCCAGCTGATTGCGCACCTTGTCGGTGAGGGCCCGGCCGATCATCAGCGGGATGCGACCTCCAGCTCGCACCTCATCACTGATGGTGCTCGGCTTCAGGTCAAACCGGCTGATCACCGTGCCATCGCGTTCAATCGTGCCAGCGAAGGGGCGAATCGTAACCACATCACCTGTCATGAGATCGCTGACATCACACTCAATGGGTAGAGCGCCTGAGTCCTCTGCTGTGTTGAAGAAGATTGGGGCGATCTTGCCGCCGATGATCACTCCGCCTGCCCGTTTGTTGGGGACGTGGGGGATGTCCTGTCCGATGTGCCAAAGCACAGAGTTGATGGCACTCTTACGAGAGCTTCCGGTGCCGACCACATCGCCGACATAAGCCACGGGATGGCCTTTCTGCTTCAGCGTTTCAATGGTGTTGAGACCCTGTGGATCACGGGTTTCCAACATCGCCAGTGCGTGCAAGGGGATGTCTGGACGGGTGGTGGCGTGCGTCGCCGGTGAGAGATCATCCGTATTGGTCTCTCCAGGCACTTTGAAAACCGTGACGGTGATTGTGTCGGCAAGTGGATCTCTGCGGGTAAACCATTCCGCTTCAGCCCAGCTGTCAACAACGTGTTGGGCGTATTGGTTCTGGGCTGCCAGCTCCATGACGTCATTGAAAGCGTCGTAGACCAGAAGGGTGCGACTCAGACCCTGGACGGCACAGGTCGCCAGTGTCGGGTCGGGATGTTTCAGAAGTTCGATCAGTGCGGCGACGTTGTACCCGCCGATCATGGTTCCGAGCAGTTGCACTGCCTCGAGCGGGCTTACGAGGGGGCTTGAAGTTCGGCCTTGTGCTACAGCACTGAGCCAGCTGGCTTTGACGTAGGCCGCTTCATCCACGCCGGGCGGAATGCGTTCGCTGAGCAGATGCAACAGGGTCTGTTCCTGACCAGATGGCGGTTGTTCCAGCAGTTCGGTGAGAGCCTGGGTCTGAGCGGCATCAAGAGGGAGGGGTGGGATGCCCTGGCTTGCACGTTCCTTGGCGTTCTCGCGATAGGTGCTCAGCATC
The DNA here is from genome assembly GCA_011525445.1 of Synechococcus sp. CO36386bin_37. The sequence continues at coordinate 34,665 of WTGE01000128.1, read as the reverse complement.
GGTTTCGGCAGCGCAGACGGCGTTACACACCATTCTTGTTGGTCATCGTTCCATCTTGTTCATGGATGCGTTGGATCGCCTTGCGTAATCTGGGTTGAATCTCTGATTCAGGCATGACCACCACCCACGATCTCCATGTGGTGGACACGCGACCGCTGATTCCACCAGCTTTGTTGCATCGCGATCTCCCAATTGATCCGAAAAGTCTTGAAACGGTGGCAACAGCTCGCAGCCGGATTCAAGCGATTTTGCGTGGACTGGATCGAAGACTGCTGGTCATTGTTGGTCCCTGTTCTGTCCATGACGTGGAAGCGGCTCGGGACTATGCCCGTCGCTTGGCACCGTTGCGTGAAAGACACGGAGCTGAACTGGAGGTTGTGATGCGGGTTTATTTCGAAAAACCCCGCACGACCGTTGGCTGGAAGGGGTTGATCAACGACCCTCATCTTGACGGGTCCTACGACATCAACACGGGTCTGCGGATGGCACGTTCCCTGCTGCTGGATCTAGCCCGTGAAGGGATGCCGACCGCGACAGAGCTCTTGGATCCTGTTGTTCCCCAGTACATCGCCGATCTCATTAGCTGGACTGCGATTGGGGCCAGAACGACTGAAAGTCAAACCCATCGCGAGATGGCTTCAGGGTTGTCGATGCCAATTGGCTATAAAAACAGCACGGATGGCAGTGCAACGATTGCAATCAATGCCATGCAAGCCGCATCCAAACCCCATCATTTTCTGGGAATCAATCGGGAGGGTCACGCTTCGATTGTGAGTACTACTGGCAATCCCGATGGCCATCTGGTGTTGCGTGGCGGAAACCGAGGTACCAATTACCACTTGGAGGCGATACAGGAATCAGCGGCTGAGCTGTCAGGAGCAGGTCTTCCTGGTCGCTTGATGGTGGACTGTAGCCATGGCAATTCCAACAAGGATTACCGTCGACAAAGAGAGGTTTTAAAGGCTGTTGCGGCCCAGGTGGCTCAGAAATCAGATCACGTGATGGGGGTCATGATTGAAAGCCACTTGGTGGAAGGTAATCAAAAGTTGTCTGAAGACAGATCCTCACTCACGTACGGACAAAGTGTGACGGATGCATGCATCAGTATCGAAACAACGGCTGAGCTGCTTGATCAACTCGCCGACTCCGTGTCTCAGGCTAGGTACAGCTCGGCCTTGAGCTAACTTCCAGGCATGGATGCAGCTGTTATCCATGTCCAACTCATCGCCACGCCTAGAGGAACGGTGAGGTTGTCGATTCCCCATTTACTGACTTGCTCAAGTCCAACAGCGAAGATACAAACCGCTGCGATGCGAATTGGATTCAGTGGACTGTGAGTGAGCAGGATGAGGGCGATCAGGACGACTGCACTGGTGACGGCCATTGCGGTTGTGCCAATGACTGACTTGGTTTGTCCCCAGATGGTCCAGCTCGGTGACTGAACAGCACGTCCGAACAGGCCAGCGAAGCCGTCTGCAAAGGCCATCACCAGCCCTCCGGCACACACTGCAACAGGTTGATCAACCCAAAAGAAGAAAAAGAGCAGAGAGATGGCGAATCCATAGGCAACGGTTCCATAGCTGTTTCTGCCAACATCCTCAATCGCTGGGAGTACCTTCCAGCGATGATTCAAAAAAGCGATCAGTGTCACCACCAGAGCGCAGGGGACAGCAATTGCAGATGGGATATCGAGATACCAGGCAAGAAGCAATACCGGTCCAGTGCCGATGTGGACAATTTTGCGGCTCAGTTCCCTTTGATCAGGCCAGCGACTGCGGCAGACCAATGCAGTACTCAGCACACTGGCCATCCAAAGAGGGATGAGTAGGAAGGACTGCAGGGGCAAGAGCGAACTAGGCAGCCTGCTGATGATTGGTCATTGTGCGCAATTTCAGGATTGCTTTGGATTCAAGCTGGCGGACGCGTTCTCTGGACACGTTGATCTGACGTCCAATTTCAGCAAGTGTGAGCGGCTCTTCTCCACCGAGGCCGAAACGCAAACGCAAGATTTTTTGTTCTCGCTCATTCAGTTGTGACAACCAGCCACCGAGATGCTCCTTCTGAATGCTGCGATCCATTCCTTCCATCGGTTCATCACCGTTGGGATCCGGTATGAGTTCACCGAGGGTGCTGCGATCCTCTTCGCCACGGGCATGGGCATCTAGGGAGGCGCAGGGAGCGCTTTGCGCAATGAGCTCCTCTAGATCTCTGGGTTCGATGCCCATGGCATGAGCAAGCTCCAACCTGTTCGGTTGACGCCCGAAACGATGAGAGAGCTCACGCGTGATCTTTCTCATCTTCGACAGCTTTTCGCTGATGTGGATGGGTAATCGGATGGTGCGTGCACTGTTATCGATTGCCCGAGTCATTCCTTGACGGATCCACCAATAGGCGTAGGTCGAAAATTTGTAACCCATCGCTGGATCGAACTTGTCCACCGCACGTTCCAGCCCGATTGCACCTTCTTGAACAAGATCAAGGAGCTCGAGACCTTGATTCTGATATTTCTTCGCCACGCTGACGACCAACCTGAGGTTCGCAGCCATCATTCGATCTCTCGCTCGTTTACCCATGCGAATGAGATGGCGCTGTTTTGGAGTGCGATCTTCCTCCTGAATTTCAAGGAGTTCCTTCATGGCTTGCACATGGTGGGCAAGCTCGATTTCTTCTGCTGCGGTGAGCAAAGGAACGCGACCAATGCTGCTGAGATAGTGACCGATGGAATCCGTGGCTAGACGACCACTTGATCGACCACTGCGACCAGAATTGGAACGTGATGGATTGGAAATATGTCGCTTTATAGCTGTAGGCAAAGACGGTCCTGCGGAAGTGTCATTAGTGACAGCTTCTGCGGACTCCAGAGGGATCCCCATCACCCTGGTCTCCTGACGAATTTGGGCGAAATGTAGCACCTGCTCTGCCAAAATGTTGGCGCAATTCTGAAGGAATTCAGAAACTCATTGGCTAATTCTCAGATTAGTGTCATGGAATACAGAAAATAAAAAATTATTTTCATGTATAGCCAAAAAAACTTAATAATTCTAGCGAATTGAATGCGTTAATTCACTTTCTTTCCATTCCTCGATGAGCTGGATTTGGGAATTATTTTCCTCTCCCTCGGGGTAACGCTGAACGAAAGTGCCGTCACTTTGCATATCCCAAGCGCCCCTGTTGTCAGTGAGGTACAGCTCCAGCAGTCGTTCCAGCCTTGTTCTCAGTTCTGGCTCTTCAACGGGAGTAAGAGCCTCGACTCGTCGATCCAAATTTCGAGGCATCCAGTCTGCGCTACCGATAAACACTTCTGGTGCTCCGCTGTTGTTGAACCAAAAGATCCGTGAATGTTCTAGAAATCGGCCAATAATGCTAACGACACTGATGTTGTCGCTAATCCCTTCAAGTTCAGGATAAAGGCTGCACATTCCCCGGATGATCAACTGGATTTTGACTCCAGCCTGCGATGCTTCATATAACAGAGAAATGATTCCAGGATCCACAAGGGAGTTCATTTTCGCTTTGATCATCCCGACTCCACCTTGCCTGGCATGGTCAATTTCGCGTCGAATCAACTCTTCCATTCCTTTTCTTAAGGACACAGGTGCAACGAGTAATTTGCGAAAACTTTGTTGTTTTGAAAAGCCAGTGAGGTAGTTAAATAATTCGACAAGGTCCTGCCCGAGCTCTGGTCGCGCTGATAGGAGACCGAGATCTGTGTAAAGGCGTGATGTTTTGGAGTTGTAATTGCCTGTACCTATATGAACATAGCTGCGTAAGCCTTGCTTTTCTTTGCGTACTACTAACACAATCTTGGTGTGGGTTTTTAGACCAATCACGCCGTAGACCACATGCACTCCCGAGCGCTCCAAATGTTTGGCCCACTGAATGTTGTTGTCTTCATCAAAGCGCGCCTTGAGCTCTACCAAAGCCATTACTTGTTTCCCATTCTCTGCTGCACGGATGAGTGCTGCGATGATTGGAGAATCTTTCGACGTTCGATAAAGGGTCATTTTAATTCCCATGACCAATGGATCATCAGCAGCTTGATTGATGAATTCTTCTACCGAGGTTGAAAATAAGTCGTAGGGGTGATGCAAAAGCACGTCACGACGCCGTACGACCGAAAAAATGCTCTCGAACTCCTCTTCTTTGATGGAACCATCTTCCAACATGCTTCTTTGAACACGTTTCAGGACAGTCGGTGTTTGTCCCGTGTGTGATGCGTCTTTGAGGTTCGTTAAGGGGAGACTCATCAAGCCGAAAAGATCGTCGAGGCCAAGGGGGCCATGCACTCTGTAGAGGTCATCTTCTGCGACAGACATTCCTTCCATCAACATCTCGATGACATCTTGTGGTGTGTCATCGACCACTTCCAAGCGGACGACTTCTCCGCCCATCCGACGTTTTCGAAGCCCCTGTTCGATTGCGATCATGAGATCGTCTGCTTCCAGATCGCGAAGCTCGAGGTCTGCATCTCTTGTGACACGGAAAAAGTAATGGCCTTCAATGCTCATGCCAGGGAAGAGCATGCTGAGATTGAAGGCAATCACCTGTTCAAGGGGGACTGCTGTATGCAAGGTCTTGCGTTCGTGGCCGCTGAGTTCGGTTGGAATCGAGACAAACCGCGGAAGGATTTTCTGTGGAACCTTCACTCGAGCTAGCTGACGTTGACCCGATTCCGGATCATGAATCAAGGCTGCAACGTTGAGGCTGAGGTTGCTAACGAATGGAAAAGGATGGGCTGGATCAACTGCGAGCGGAGTCAAGACCGGGAAAATATCTGTTTGAAAAAAATGATCCACCCAGTGGCGTTGAGCCTCGTTCAGCTGTTGGTAGTTGAAGAGGAAAACGCCATGGCCTTCAAGTCCCACCCTGAGATGGTCCAGATAGTGCTTTTGCTGCGCCTCCAACAGCGGTGAGAGCTCGTTTCGAATTGCGTGGAGTTGCTCTCTGGGAGTGCGGCCGTCCTCGCTGGTCTTATCAATCTCAGCCTCAACTTGTGATTTCAATGAGGCCACTCGGACCATGAAAAACTCATCCAGGTTGTTGCTGAAAATGGCGCTGAACTTGGCCTGCTCCAAAAGGGGGGTTCGGGAATCAAGTGCTTGCGCCAAGACGCGCTGATTGAAGGCAATCCAACTCAGTTCCCGATTGATGTAAAGAGTTTCGGGAAGCATGGTCTTGCTCATGGATGGTTTGATCTTTGAGCACAGTGCTCGCAAACGAAAGTAGCAATCGTTGGTCACATCGCAGTTGGCTGTAGCGGATTGCTGCACACCAAGAGCACGCCCACGAGAAATCACCTTGATCCTCCAAAACAACGAAAAGGGTGGCTCAGGCAGTGTGAGGTTCCTGCACTAATCAAGGTGGCTGATCAAAGCGTCGATTCATTTTCTTTGAACCACTGTGGTCACGACTCCAACGCTTCAAAATGAAGGGTTGGCGAGTTCTGGATACCGGGTGAATCGTTTTTGAAATCGAGCATCAGGCTGGCGGCAGGGCTGTTGAAGGACACAAACAAACACACGGAGGCCTAAGGCCAGACGAACGAATGTTGATCAGCAAATCCAGGGTCAGAACAGCACCACTCACACATGTTGCAGAGACTGGGTGGTATTCCTTGCGATCAATCAAAGCCTCGATCAAGGGAGGTGCAGCACACTGAGCGATGGTGTGGCTTTGAGCATGTCGACCAGGTGCGCACTTATGGTTGCCATAACGAAATGATTCCGGTCGATCAGGCAATCGCTAAAAGTCAAGTCTCACTCAGCTGAAGATTCGGGAGGATGTCAAAGCCGTTGACTCTCCTTTCAATCTGTGGACGTGATTCGGATAAGAACGGGACTTAACTCCTCATCGCTTGTCGCCATTCGATCAGTTTCTCTAGCACGATCAATCCCTCCCCATTCGCTTGCATCGATTGGGCCTGTTTCAAGCCGTCTTTCAAGGTTGTGCTGAGTCCACAAAGCCAGAAATAACAGCCTGCATTCCATCGCAAGGCATTGGCAATGGGACCTTTGCCAAGAAGTGCATCCTGAGCTTGGATGGTCCAGGCTTCCTCGGATGTCCATGGTGTGTCATGTCCAAAACAGCCATGATCGCGAGGATGAACGATATGTCGTTCAGGCTCATTTGAGGACTGAATTCGAGCTGTAATACCTGCCCTGCTGATGGGTAAATCCGTACCGCCCTCCAGACCTTTGACGGTGACCACCTCGGTTTCACCAGCTAATTCAAGTGCTTGCCAGGCGCGATTTTCTGTGGGCGGGTGCACAAATCCACTCACTAGAAGATGTTGACCTTGATGTGCAGTCCAGAGCAGTTCAGTACTGGCCAGAGGTGGCCTTTTCCCCAGATCATCCCGAGCTGAAATCAAAGTTTCGCCCAGAGGAAAGTGATCGGGTTGATGGATCAGAGCGAGACCATGCAGGTTGAATCCTGCTTGAACTTCCTCAATGGGTAGACCCCTCAAGTTCAGTCCGAGCAAAGAAAACAGTTCGGCTGGAGTCACCCCAAACTTCACTGGCATTCGCCTGCCTCCATGGAGGACCACCGGTTGACCCGCTCCAACCAACAACAACGATGTCAAGGGATAAATCGGTGCCGTGCGGGAGCGACCATCGAAAGGCATTCCGAAGCAAACGGGTCGACGTTGACGGGGTTCACTTTGGAGGCTTGGACCAAGACGTTTGTAGGCATCAAGCATGCCCGTCAGTTCCTGAGGCTCGGGTCGTCGAATGCGATGAGCGATCAAGAAAGCGCCGATCTGAAAATCTGACGCCCCTCCACACAGCATCAGCTCAAGGGCTTCGTCCGCTTCGCCGCGACTTAAACCCTTGCTGGTGTGCTCACCACTGCCAATTTTGCGTAACAGTTGCTTGAAACGATCACGATTTTCGGCTTCAGGAGAGGTTGCCATGGGTGTGACCAAAACCGAAGGGGTCGTTCCGCAGAATTATCTCTCTATGGTAATGAATGTCGTTGAAAGGCTTTTGATTGATCGTCCGGGTCAGCCTCGACTTAGTCCGAGATAGCTTCCGTGTAGTGGATGAGAAGGATTTTGACGTCCATCGGCGTAATAAAGTCGTTCAATCAGTAAATTTGGAAAAGTTTGACGCACCACTTCTGGCGTGCGCATCAAATTTTGATTTGAAAAAACGGCATTAACGATACTTATGAGTTGAGTTAAAAATTTCATTAGTGATTGGATCATCAAATGACCGAGCCTTTTGGCTTCGTGTGATTGACTTAATAAATATGACTGCATGATCTTATGTGTTCTGTTGCAAATGCTGCTGTTGGTGATTTCGTGTGATGATTTGGTAGTCAATGCTTCAGTCTTGGGCCCCATCCTTGAGGATGATTATTGAACTACTGAATGGTTATCCCGTTAGGATCCCCAATCATTAGTCATTACATTTTTCTTTCAACTTTATGACCACTTCTGCCTTGGCACCGTCATTGGCCGGTCCTTCACAGTCCACATTGACTGCAACTCTTATGGCGGCGAAAAAGGCTAAGGGTATGACTTTTGCGGACTTGGAAGAGGCTCTTGGCTTAGACGAAGTCTGGATTGCCTCACTGTTCTATGGGCAAGCAACGGCTTCCGCTGAAGAGGCGGAGAGACTTTCATCATTGTTAGCTCTCGATCCAGCGGTTACCGCCGCGCTGCAGGAGTTTCCAACCAAAGGCAGCCTGGATCCAGTGATTCCAACTGACCCATTGATTTACAGGTTTTATGAAATTATGCAGGTGTATGGAATGCCACTGAAAGATGTGATTCAAGAGAAGTTTGGTGATGGAATTATGAGCGCAATTGATTTCACTCTGGATGTTGATAAGGTTGAAGACCCTAAAGGGGACAGGGTAGAAATTACGATGTGTGGAAAATTTCTCCCCTATAAGAAATGGTAGATTGTTGATCAGGATTGATCTTTAGAGCCCGACTTGTTCGGGTTTTTTATTGGTTTCAGAATTGCTGTTGGAGTTGTTGAAGTGCTTGTTTACGTCGCTCTGAGTCTGCCAGTTGCACACTTAAGGCCCTCAACGAATTTTTGCTATGTGCTGTGACCATACATCCCAAAGCTTTCAAGGCGGTTTGAGCCACTAAATCTGATCCCTCAAGGACAATTTTGGTTATTCGGTCACTAATTTCCTGTTCGTTTCGCCTTTGCAGGACGCGTATGCAAGCGATGACAACAGGATCCCGCCAATCTTCAAGAATGTTTTCGCACAAATATAATAATTCTGAGGCCGTTAATTGATGTGATTTAAAACTCAGTAGGTTCAACGCGGCGAGTCGTTCCGCTTGGCCTGGAAGTCGCAGAATGCAATCCAATTGAGAAATCGTGAGTTCGGCGCCCCAGCAGCTCAGGGCGTTCAGTAAAGGGGCATCTGGATTCTTGGTTGTCTTGAGCTGTTCGAGTAACCAATCTCTTGCCTCGGATTGATGGCATAGACCAGCTGCATGAATGAATTCGGGTAGGACTCCATACTGTTTGGTGAGGTTCTTGATGATTGGCCAACCTGATTCGGCGAACATCCCTAGACGTTCAGTAATCGCGAAGCGGAGCTCAGAAGAAAGGCCAGGAGAATAAACTTCTCCCAGCCAGACTGGATTCAGAGGAACCCTGCGTGCGTTAGAGAGCCGATCCCAGAGAATGGCTTCGTCAGTGGCACTCATGAAGGTTTGAATCAGCGGGCACCAAGTTCTGCGGCCAGTTCGCGTTCCAGCTTTTCATCATGCTCTGTTGGGAGTACGTCCGCAATTTTGGTGCGATGGGTGCTGTAAAACAGCATTCCAATGAACACCATGCCACCAACGATGTTCCCGAGGGTGACAGGCAGGAAGTTCCAGAAAATCACCTGACCAAAGCCCACGCCTGACCCCAGGATTGGGCCAGCGGTATGCAGAAACTGATTGACCACGATGTGCTCCATGCCCATCGATTGGAATGCAGTGATTGGCAGCCAGCAGGCCAAGATCTTTCCAGGAACGCTTTTACTGACCAGGGCCATGGTCACACCAAGACAAACCAACCAGTTCGCGATCAATCCACGCAGGAAGGCTAAGAAGAACCCCATGGATTGAAGGTTTTCATACTTGGTCACAACATTGGTTTTATTGAGGGCGATGATCTTGGCAGCCACCTGTTGCCACATTCCACCACCATCAGCAGCGGAGGCGGGCTCCACTGTTCCTCCACTGGTCAGGCTGATTGCCATCAGCAAAGCAACCACGGCAGTGCCGATCCAGTTGCCGAGCCAGACCCATCCCCAATTGCGAAACGTAGCCCCCCAGGTGCTTTTGCCCGCCCAAGTAGCCATCGGCAATAGAGCGAAATTACCAGTCACCAGCTCCATGCCGAACAGCACGATGCTGGCGAAGCCAAAGGGGAAGAGCAAAGAGCCCAACCAAGGTTGACCGCTCTTGAGTCCAACTGTGAGGGCAAGGATCACAGCTAGACCAAGAATGGCGCCGGAATAAAAGCCACGAATGAGGAGGTTCTTGACACTTACGGTCGCTTTTTTCCCGCCGGCGGCAATCATGCCATCGACGAGTTCGTTAGGTAAGACATAGTCCATTTGGGACGCTGTTGCACTCATAGTTGAATCTTTTGGGAAGAGGACGAAATTAACCGCTAACGCGATTCATAAGTCGAGAAAAAAAGTCTCGACTGCTAGAATTAGATGTAATTGGTGCTCTATCAGCACCACTTTCACTCAGCCAATTAATGAAACGAGTGAAAAAATCAGGTGTGCGAGTCATCGGGAATCAAGTTGTTAACTCTTCAATGAATTTGACCATGGCTTCAAAACAAAGCGCCACGGTGCTTGATCAATGATGAGAAACGATATTCACCTAAAGTCGAGGTTTGGCTCCGAATTGGTCAATCAGAACTTTTTTCAATACATCTTTGATCTCTTCTGCAGGAATTGCTTTTTGTTGGACTTCACCGATCTGTGGATTGCTTCCTTGGGAACCGCCTACACTTAATGTATATCCTTCGCCCATTTCTCCCTCACTGTTTTTTGCTTTCGTGCCAGTCAGACCAATCGCGCCCATGAAGGCTTGACCGCAGGTATTGGGGCAACCAGTCCAATGAATCTTAAGTTCGTTTGGTAACTCAAGATCAGCATCCAACTGTTTAGCTACGGCAATAGCTTGATCTTTTGTATTTGTAAGACCAAAACTGCAATAAGTATTGCCTGTACATGAAACTGTCCCCGCAGCTATCGTGCTGGGATGTAAAGGAAAGCGTTGTAGCAGGGGGTCAGATTCGAAGGACTCTACTTTGCTATCTGATATGCCAACAAAAATAATGTTTTGGTCTTCAGTGAGGCGCACCTCACCGCTGCCGTATTGAACACTGGCGGTAGCTATGTCATGTAAATCTGTTGCCGTCAGACGTCCAACATTGATATGAATGCCAGCAAAATTTTGATTAGGTTGTTTTTGAGAGTGAATTCCATAATGGGATCTTGGATTGGAGTCAAAAACTGATCCTGGATCTTCAACTAATGGACCAAAAAGTTCTTGTACTTTGTTTCGAAAAACATCGACCCCAAGCTGGTCAAGATACATGCGAAAGCGTCCCTTGGGTCGCTTGTCACGTTCACCATTATCACGCCACAAGCGAATCACACAATCTGTCATTTTGCAGATCTCATCTTGCTTGATCCATGCATTTAAGGGAATGGCATAAGCATTCATTTGTGAGGAGAGAATTCCTCCGACCCAAACGCCAAAACCCATGACGCCATTTCGTTCGACGGGATGAAAAACGATATCATTATGGAGTAGAAAATTATCTTTAGAGCCTGCGACAGCTGTGTTCCATTTACGAGGAAGATTTGAATATTCGGGATTGCCTTGACAGTTATTGGTCAGAAAATTCTGAAGTTCTAATGTGAATGGGCGAGTATCAATGATTTCGTGAGGATCAATCCCTGCCAACGGATTGCCAGTTACATTTCTAGGGTTGTCGAAGCCTGATTGGATGGAGCTGAGCCCAACATCCTTAAGTCTCTTTAAAATGGCAGGAAGATCATCCAATAAAACACCTCTTAATTGGAGGTTCTGACGCGTTGTGATATCACAACTTCCGTTTTCTCCATAACGCTCAACAATAGAGGCGACTACACGAAGTTGTTCATGATTGAGGATCCCGTTGGGGACACGTAGGCGAAGCATGAACTTTCCCGGTGTTTTGGGTCTCCAAAACATTCCATACCATTTGAGACGAAGTTGAAGATCAGTCTCGTCAACTTGTTCCCAGCCAATCCTTGCAAACTCTTCTATTTCACTTCCAACTTGAAGACCGTCCTTCGCTGCTTTGTTCTGCTCGATTTTATTAAGCTTCTTGTTCTCAAGAAAAGTCCTTGTGGGGATTTGGATGCTCATAGCGCTGATTCTTAATACGGGAATTCGTCAGAAGGCGAAATTTCCAGCACATCAGAAGAAAGCGTGCTGAGAAATGTTTTATAGCGATCAGCCAGAGACCTTTTCGGTATCTAATCAAACCAAATCAGAAGCAAGGCTTCTTTGTTTTGTCGCATCGGATACAACATCCGGAATGGATCTTTTGCCTCTTGAGATCTGCCTCTTTCTGTGATATTGATTTCGATTCAATACTGCCGTCCAATTTCTCCGATCCAGCGAACAGCACCATGGCGAATCATGCTCCAAACCCTCGCCATCGCTGCAAGATCCCGTTCAAAATCGTTGCGAAAGCGTTTTGGAGTTCGTTGGCTGCGTGATGTTGCTGGCATTGGAGAGCGAGAATGCCGTCTGCGGTAATTCGTCATACATGCATGAGGTGGGACCTCTTGACTAGATCAGCTCACGCTTGTCCAGATCCGTGGCCGTTGTTACGGAACAAAGGCAAGACTGGCTCTGGCGCTTGTCTTCATCTTGTGATTCATGGTCGGTCCGGTGGTCGGATTCCGGATTGTCTTCAGCGGCTTTCAGCTGCTGTTGCCGATTGTCGTGGGACTCCAGTGCACCTTGAGGTGCTGACTGCAGAACGACGTTCACCGGCAAAGTTTTTGACGCCATCTCAAACCCAGTGGCTCGTTCCTTTGCTTCTGCTACCAGGAAGTCATGTGCGAAACGATGTGCCCCAGATTCGCAATCGCATGCAACGAGAAGGCTCCAATGTTCACACTCTTCCCTTTCTGGGATCATGGGAATGCTGGTGGATGCTCATGTCGAGCTGGATTACTAATCTTTCTGTTCAGCATCCTTCCTTGGCGCTGGTTCATCATCCGCTTAGACCAGGTTTATCCAGTCGTTTCTTGAGTTCCTTACAACATCGTTTTGATCTTCCTGTGGTGTCCTTTGACGTCTGGAATCAGTTTTCTAGGGATCACCCTCAGGTGATTCCCTTGCCTTTTTCTCTGGCCCCCAACCGAATGTCGGAAGCTCTCCGTCAAGTGGGTGGCCTTCCCTCTCTTCTTGAAAATTCAGAACTGCGTCAGGGGTTGATTCATTGTCTTGCTGAACTGCCGTGATCGATTCACCCAATACAGGCACTGTATATCTCGTTGGTGCAGGTCCTGGTGATCCTGAGCTTCTGACTTTGAAAGCTCATCGTCTCCTTCAATGTTGCGATGCACTTGTTTACGACTCCCTTGTCCCGTGCGAAGTCCTTGATCTCGTACCTGAAACCTGCGAACGTCATTTTGTCGGAAAACGTCGTGGACATCATTCCGTACCGCAACCAAGTACCAACTCGGTACTTGTGGAATTAGGTCGTCGATTCCAAACAGTTGTACGTTTAAAGGGTGGCGATCCCTTCCTTTTTGGTCGGGGGGGAGAGGAAGCGGATTATCTAGCTAGCCATGGTATTTCAGTCGAGGTTGTTCCTGGTGTCACGGCTGGCATTGCAGCGCCTGCCTACGCCGGAATACCTATTACGCATCGTCGTGCTGGATCTTCAGTCACCTTTGTGACCGGTCATGAGGAGATCGATAAACGTCGACCCTCTGTTGATTGGCGTGCACTTGCTAAAGCCAGTGATGGTCTTGTGATTTACATGGGCCTGCATAATCTTCCGCGGATTGCTGAGGAATTGATTGCTGGTGGTCTGGATCCGCAGACCCCTGTTGCTGTGATTCAACAGGGCACTGTTGCTGGCCAGCGCTGCTTGATAGCACCTTTGTGTGAGGTTGCCATTGCGACGCGTTCTGAACGCTTTGTTTCTCCGTCGATCGTTGTTGTGGGAAATGTCGTGAATCATCAGGTGATGGCCTGCTCACCCCAGCCCGCTCCGGTGACGATGCCAATACCATTTTAGGCGTGTTGATGGGTTGTAGGAATCGATGATTTGGCATTGGCTGTTCAAGATGTGTTGATCCATAAGCCCTCCTGAATGTCCTGTTGTCTTCAACCAGGCCTGTCATCGCGTACGGGTTTCCAGGTTGTTTCATTGAGCCGCGGCAGAAGCTGAACCAGATTGCAGGGACGTGTGTTGGCGTTCAGTTGGCTTGCAATGATCCGGTCCCAAGCGGTTTGAACTGCATCGAGTGAACCGGGAAGAACGAAGACAATGGTGCCGTTGGCGACGCCTGCAAGACATCGACTTTGAAGGGTGCTTGTGCCAATGCTTTCGTAAGAGAGAACTCGAAACAGCTCGCCGAAACCGTCGATTATCTTGTCAAGCAAGGGAGCGACGGCTTCCGGAGTACCGTCTCGGCCTGTCAGTCCTGTACCACCATTTGTAATGACGACGTCGATCCGAGGGTTGGCGATCCATTGACTCAGTTCAGATCGGATGATGTACCGATCATCAGGGCACATTTTTCGATCGCTTAAGTGATGTCCCGCCTCGATTAGGCGTTGTTCCAGTCCATCACCGCTGCTGTCTTCAGCCCTCGTGCGTCGATCGGAAATTGTAAGAAGAGCAATTGAGAGGGCCAGCTCAGAATTATGCGCCTGTACCGACGCTAAAACCTAAGAGTGCTGAACGCAGCCAACTATGACGAAAACTCAGAAGCGGGTGATTCAAGTGTTGTTGTTTGCCTCGTTGCGTGACCAAGCCGGCTGGTCCGAGCAATCGATTGTGTTGCCCGACAAAGCGGTTGTGACTGCTCAGGATGTCTGGAGTGAGCTGCAGCTTGGACCACGGCCCTTGACGGTGCAGATTGCAGTGAATCAGCAGTTGGTTTCTCCGTTCGAATCGGTTCATGCTGGAGATGAAATCGCATTTCTCCCTCCCTTCACAGGAGGTTGAAGCTTTGATGCGAGACCAGATTTTGATTCAAATTCACAGCCAAATGTTTGATCCTTGGAGCCATTTGGTTGCTTGGTCATCGCAGACCGCGGCACTCGCCACCTTCATTGGGCGTGTCCGTGATGTCGGAGGGGATGGACATCCGTTGGATGTGCTCGAACTGACCCACTACCCACAGATGTGTGAGGCCATGATTCGACGGGAGGCCAAGCGTTTGTTGGTGGAACATGGTGCCTCCTCAGCACTGGTGTTGCACAGAGTGGGTCGTCTCTCGCCCTCGGAGGTGATCGTGCTTGTGGCCGTTGAAGCTGATCGGCGTGGTCCTGCTCAGCGTTGTTGCATGGCTTTGCTGGAAGCGATCAAGCATCAGGCACCGTTTTGGAAACGAGAATGGAGGGATGGTCAGGGGATCTGGCTTGAAGCCAACACTCCTCTTGAGCTGGAGGGTTAAAGAAGTCGTTGACGCAAGAGTTGCGCCCAAAGGTGTTCGCCACTCTCCAAGGAGCCTGCGTTCGCAGGAATTTCGAGTAGTAGATCTGCACTCAACAGCGAGCCGATTCGAGACGAGGCTTGTGAAGGACTCACCTTTGCCAGGATCCTTCCTTCCGGATTCACTTCAAGGCGAGCGCGGACTAATTCAGGCCGACCTGGGCGGCGCTGGACCGAGTTGGCAAGTGTGACTTTGAAGCGTGGGAATAATTCAGGCTCTGGTTGCCCTTCCAAAATTTGTAAAGCTGGCCAGAGGAGTTGCAGGGCCGTGATCGCTGCAGCAACTGGGTTTCCCGGTAATCCGAAAAAAGGCACCTTGCCAACTTGGTTCCTTAGATGTCCGAAAGCGAAGGGCCGTCCGGGTTTGAGAAAGAGTTTCCAAAAACTCACATGCCCGAGTTCATTCACGAGGGCTCGGATCCAGTCACTCTCTCCGGCTGAAATCCCTCCTGTGCTTACAACAAGGTCGCATTCGTTGCTGAGTTGTTTCAGTGCCTCCCGTAAGGCTTTTGGATCATCAGGTGCCACACGTTTGCGGTACACGACCTGATGGAGTCTGCTCAGGATTGTCTCAAGCAAAATGCTGTTGCTTTCCCAGATGGCTCCTGAAGGTCGATCTGCACCAACTGGGACGAGCTCATCGCCACTAACTAGAAGTCCAATCCGAGGCTTTCGGTGCACTGCTAAAGAGGAAATTCCACAGCTCGCGAGGCGTCCAAGATGGGATGGCGTGAGGCGTTGACCTTGGTCGATTAACCGATCACCCGCTCTGCATTCTTCATCTGCGGCACGAATCCAGGGTTGATCAGAAACTTCACGCGACAGGGTCAAATTCTGGTTGTTGACTTGAACGACTTCTTGAGGCAAAACCCAGTCAGACCCCCTGGGGATCGGTGCGCCAGTCATGATGCGCACCGCTTCACCCGTATTGAGCACTGAGGTGAAGGGGGCTCCAGGTGCAGATCGACCTTGAATCGACCACCGGTCGCCCACGCTTGGCTGATGGCTTTGGCCCAAGGCAAACCCGTCCATGATGGAGGCTCTGAACCCTGGAATCGATGTCTTGGCGTTAACCCATGAGGCACTGACGCATCCCAAGGCTTGATCCAGAGATACGGTGATTGGCTCTTGGATCGGGATGATGGCCTTGAGGAGTTGTTCTCTGGCCTGGGCGAGAGGGAGTCCTTCGCGTCCGTAGGGTTCAACGGATCCAGGCACCATTTCGACCTCCTGTTTTTTGCATCAGTTCGATCGGCCCCACAGTCATTCCCGGGTCGATGGATTTGAGCATGTCGTACAGAGTCAGGACGCCGATGGAAGCAGCTGTCATCGCTTCCATTTCTACGCCTGTGTTGCTTGTTGTGCTGCAGTCGCAATACAGGATGAGACCGGGGAGCGTCGCATCTGGCTCAATGGTGACCTCGATTCCGTTGAGAGGGATCGGATGACAGAGAGGAATGAGCTCCCAAGTTCGTTTCGCAGCCTGGATCGCAGCGATACGAGCGACAGCGAGAAGATCACCCTTCGGAGTTGTTCCAGCTTGAACCTGGTCGAACGTCGTGGGCTGCATCTGAAGCAAGCCACGGGTCACGGCTTCACGGCGAGTGGGAGGTCGATCACCCACATCAACCATGTGAACCTCTCCAGAGCTGTTGAGGTGGGTGATGCCTTCATTCATGGTCAGCGACTGCCAAACGCTGACCAAAGTGTCGCTTCCGATCCCACAACAGGTTTGATATCAGCGGATTTAGTGGTGCTTGTGACAGGAATCGATGCAGACGTCTCAACTGCGTTGCTGCGAGAGCCCAGTTCTCCCCAGAGGGTGGCTTGAGATGCAATCACTGGTGCAATGTTCACTGGTCTCGGATTGCTTTTCAAAGCGATACCGGTTTGGCTACGGACCATCTGCACAGCTAGCGATCCCACGATGAATGCCCCTAGAAAGCCCGTGGCTACTGAGATGTTGCTGCGACTGGAGGTAGAAGCTGCACTGATGGACATGGTCGGACAAGTGGGCTGGTAGACCCACTATGGAAAAGCGCTGAGTGAATCGCTACCAAATGACTGAAAAGATCCAGGAGAATTCACACTCGTGAAGCCATAAGCCGGAGCTGAGTGAGCACTGGAAGTGCTGGTGTACCAGCCATGGGCCGAACCAAGCAGGAGGCCTAAGGAAATTGCTAGTTTCACAAATTTCGTTTGTAATGCTGAAATAATCTCTTTTGTTGTTCACTTAGGGCGTTGCAATTGAAACCATTTTCTTGTTGAGTTGCTCAAAAAGTTCAAACTGAACTGTTTAGGTGATTAAGGGTATGGACCAGGCCAGTCATTGCTTTGTTTTTGAACAGGATTTTGTGGGGAATTGGCGTTGTATTCCTTTGTGTGTGCGTCGAAAGCTTGATCTCATCGGGATCAAACTCAAGCTGTCTCACTGGTTGGCGTTTACTCAGGCCCAGCGTCAAGATCTGGTGGATTGGCCCGATCAAACTCCGGCTTTGACTGGCATGCGTTCCCATCTGTATGCGCTGACTCGAGGGATGGAGGCTGGAATGGTCAAAGATTTGCCGATTGCCACCAATGAGCCTTGGCAGAACCTTGATGTTCTGCCTGGTTCTGTTCAACAGGCAGCCATCGAACGATCAGTCGCGTTCAACCTTGCTCAATGGGCTGCGCTCATGGAGCTTGAGCGCTTTGCTCTGTTCAAGCTGGCCCGGCCTGGCCATGACCATCACAACCTGGGTGCTGCGTTCAGCGAAATACTGGGTTGATCAAGCGTCGTAGGGTTTCCAGTTGTCCAGCTTGTTGTTCTTTAGGTTTGAGAACAGAAGAGGCTGGCCCCACGATCACAGCACTCGCTTTCAATTCTGGTTGTTTGGATATGGGGCAAGCTTGATCATGCATCAGAGCATTCACTTCACAGGCTTGATCTTGTGTGAAACCCCAGTGCATCGGCAGAAAAACTGTGCTTCGTCTGATCTTGTCAGTGACTTTCACGCGAGCGGTGAGCTGACCTCGCCGGGAGCTCACCGCTGCTAACTCACCATGCGTGACCCCGAATTGATCAGCATCTTTGGGGTGAATCTCCAGGAGAGGTTCTGGGTGCATGGTTGAAAGACGCTCGATCTGCCCAGTTCTGGTCATCGTGTGCCACTGACCGAGATAACGTCCAATAGTGAGAATCAGTGGGTAGGCGTCGCAGGGTGGTTCAGCGAGGCCAAGCGGTTGATCTGTGGTGAATTTGGCTCGACCGTTGGCAGTCTGGAATCTATGGTTGCCGTAAAGCCGTTTTGAGAGCTGAGACGCAGGACTGTTTTTTGGGAATGGCCATTGTTGTGGGCCATGTTCGGCTAAAAAATCATGGCTCAAACCGGAAACATCACACAGTTGTTTCTGAGTGACAGCGGTGAACTCCGCATACACCTCTTTTGCAGACTTATAGGAAAACTGCGATTGAAAACCAAGACGCTGGCCGATTTCAGCAAACACTTGCCAATCAGGACGGCTTTCACGATGCGATGGACGAAAAGCCGGGCAAAAGGTCACTCGTCTCTCCGAGTTGGTCATGGTTCCCGCTTTTTCACTCCATTGCGCCGCTGGAAGGAGAATGTGGGCGTAATGGGATGTTTCGGTGTCGGCATACGCTTCGCTGACAACGACCATTGGACAGCGTTTGATGGCTGCTTTGACCCTCTCAAGGTTTGGCATGCTGACCAGTGGATTGGTTGCAGCCACCCACCACAGACCGAGCTCATCCCGTTCCATTGCCTCCACTTGCTGCCAGGCCGTTAGTCCGGGGTTGGGTGAGATGGTGCCTGTGGGGATTCTCCAGGCTTGTTCGATTTGAGCGCGGTGCTCAGGATTTGTGACGAGGCGATATCCAGGGAGCAGATGGGAGAGGCCGCCGGCTTCCCTCCCTCCCATTGCGTTGGGTTGTCCTGTGAGTGAAAAGGGTCCAGCACCCTCTCGGCCAATTTGGCCCGTGAGCAGGTGCAGATTGATGATGCCACCAACAACGGCAGTACCTTCTCGACGTTGATTCACGCCCATGGACCAGAGGCTGAGAACTGATTCGCGACGATGAAAGAGTTGTGCCACCTCCCTTAGACGTTTTTCTGGGATTCCGCAAAACAATGCAACTCGTCTCGGAGTCCAACGGGCAAAAACATCAAAAAAAGAGTCGTAATGATCGGTGTGTTTATCAATGAACGATTGATTCTGTCCATTCTCACGCATCACCAGATGTGCGATGCCATGAAGAAGGGCTAAGTCACTTCCAGGCGCAACTGCTAAGTGAATATCGGCTGCTTTTGCTGTCTCAGTATGACGTGGATCAACCACCACGATGGTGACGCTATTGGGGCGTTTTTTCTTGCGCTTGAGTAACCGTTGAAAAAGGACTGGATGGCACTCGGCGAGATTGGTTCCGATGAGAAAGGCCACCGAGCAACGGTCGAGATCTTCGTAGCAACAGGGGGGGCCGTCTGAACCCAAGCTGCGGGTATAACCCGCAACAGCTGAACTCATGCAGAGTCTCGAATTGGCGTCGAAATTGTTTGTACCTATGGCCCCTTTTAAGAGCTTTTGTGCGATGTAGTAATCCTCAGTGTGAAATTGTCCCGAGCCATACATCGCTATGGATCCTGGTCCCTTGGATGCAAGGTTTATTTGAATTTGTTTGGTGATGCGTTCGAGGGCATCGTCCCAGCTGATCGGTTCAAAATCCTGATCAAGGTCGGTACGACCAAGCGGTTGACTCAGACGCCCTTTTGACAAGGCTTCGCCGATTGTTGCTCCTTTGATGCAGACCTGGCCAAGACTCGATGGATGGTGTCGATCACCGCGTGCGCTCCACATTGGTGTTCCATCAGAATCTTTGCGAACGGCCGATCCTTTTTTTGCAGGTGGTTGGAGATCCAGGCCACACCCCACACCGCAGTAGGGACATTGACTGCGAATTGTTGTGGATTGATCTGCCATGGCTGACTTGTTCTCGTAAAAGAAAAACCCGAAGCCAAGGCTCCGGGTTCGATGTCTGCAAAAGACGGAGACAGGAATTAAGAGTTGACTAGAGCAGGCTGATTGGATTCACCTTCGTGGAGTTCGTCAAAAGATCCTTTGGGTTCTTTGAGGAAGAAGAAACATAAGAACGCAACGATTAATCCAGCAATTCCAAGGATTTGGAAAAAGGCACTGTTAGATGCAGCAATAATTTCAGGCGAAGGCTCCTTACCTCCTCCCATCCACATCGGCAATAAACTAAATATTGTCAGGTAAGTCACAGCACCTACATTCCCATAGGCTCCAACCAATCCAGCCACTTGACCAGTGACGCGTCGCTTCACCAAAGGAACGAGAGCAAATGTTGCCCCCTCTCCAGATTGAACGAAGAATGAGGCAAGCATCGTAATGAGAACAGCGATGAAAATTCCTGTTGCACCACTGAATGTGCCGGGTTTGATCATGCTCATAATGAGATAACCAATACCAAGCCCGGCAGTTAGGAATCCCATGGTATTTTTCCGACTACCAAGTTTGTCGGAAATCAGTCCACCAGCAGGACGCGCCACCAAGTTCACGAACGCGAAGCATGATGCAAGAATTCCAGCTGTTGCCTTGGGGAGATCAAATGTTGTTTCGAAGAACGTAGGTAACATTGAAACAACAGCTAATTCAGATCCGAAATTAACAATATACGTAAGTTCCAGGATCGCAACTTGTTTGAACTCATATCTGTCATTTTTAGGATAGACTTTTTTGCCCATAATAAGATCTCTGTTGGTTCGAATAATTCCCCACGTTTGGAAAATGAACCAAATCAAGACTGCGCCAAGGGCAATTGGATAAGTACCAGCATTGAGGAAGCCAACCTTTTGTAGACGCCAGCAGAGAACACAAAGAATGGCTGCAAAAGGCACATTCATGCCAAGCAAACCCCAGAAATCACGCATGGATGTCACCTCGAGTCCTGCTGTGCGTTCAGGTCTTTGGTAAACTTTTCCTGGAGGGGTATCTGACACATTGAAGTAATAAATAAAGCCATAGATTGCGGAGATGATTCCTGTTAATGCAATTGCTCCACGCCAATTAATTACTGCGCCAGTTGGCAATTCGAAGCCACCTGAAAAGGAAAGCCAACCTGCCAATCCAACAAGAGTTAGGGCAGAAAATGCTGAGCCAAAATTACCCCAACCACCATAAATTCCTTCAGCAATACCAATTTCTTTAGGTGGGAACCACTCTGCAACCATCCTGATCCCGATGACGAATCCGGCACCAACGATGGAGAGCAGCAAACGGGCGACTACCAGTTGGTTGAAGTCTTGAGCTGATGCAAACAGGAGACATGGAATGACCGAAAAAACCAAAAGAGTGGAGTAGGTCAGACGAGGCCCGTATTTGTCAAGCAGCATTCCAATTAGAACGCGTGCGGGGATGGTGAGAGCCACGTTGCAAATGGCTACTGTGCGAATTTGTCCCACGGATAGGCCCAAATCAGCTTTCACTGTTGTGGCAAGTGGAGCCAGATTGAACCAGACCACGAAGGTCAGAAAAAATGCGAACCAGGTGAGATGTAAAGTCCGGTATCTCCCTTGGAACGACCAAAGTTCTCCAAGCATGGGGCGGAATGTTTTTAGTTAAACCCCAGCTTCTAAAAAAATGCGCAGAGGTATCAATACACGGCGCAAATGCAGACCGTTTAATAATTACATCATTTGGCGATGCTTCTTCTGGTTGCTATTGATACAAAATTGCCGCATTAGCTTGATTTCAAACGCGCGTCGTCATGTATGAATTGTTTGATTCGTTACAACATAATCAGTTCTTCTGTGCTCATGGAGTTTGTTGATGGTTGATCTTCAGGCTTGTGTGCTTTGTGGAGGTTCCAGTCGACGCATGGGCCGTGACAAGGCATTGATTGCTCACCCTCGCGGTGGATGTTGGTTGACGCGCAGTGTCGATCTCTGCCAGCAGCAGGGTCTCAGCGTTCACGTTGTGAGCCCGCACCTCAGCCATCACAAGTTGGTTTCCACGATTGAAGGCGTGATTGCCTGCTCAGAACCGTTACGGGGACGTGGGCCCTTGGCTGCACTCGCATCTGTTTTCGGCGTGTCAAATGCCAAGGCTTTGTTAGTGATGCCTGTTGATATGCCCTGGTTGGAGTCTGAAACGCTTGTTCAGTTGATTCAAATGTGGAGCGAGCACCCCTCAATGGCACTTGTTTCACATGATGGCTCTCGACATCAGCCATTGTTTGCTGTTTATCCCAACGAGAGTGTGTATCGAGCCACAATGTCGTCACAACTGATTTCGAACGAATTGAGCATGTTCTCTTGGTTATGCAAGGTTCCTTATCAAACACTTGTTTTTCCTGAAGCGCGATTACGCAATGTCAATTACCCTGAAGATTGGGAACAGCTTGAAGAATGACGCAACCATCACCTGTGATGGATGCTCTCAATAGACCTCTTGGTTTGTTGAGACTTTCTCTGACTGCGCGCTGCAATTTGGCATGCCCCTATTGCTGCCCGGAAAGTGTTGAGCCGCCTGGACTGTTGTCGACGTCAGAGCAGTTGAGAGTGATTCGCGCTGTTTGCGAGCTGGGAGTGCATACATTGCGCCTGACAGGTGGCGAACCGCTGCTGACAAATAGAATATGGCCCCTTTTAGAAGAAATTTCTGTTTTACGAAGGGATCCCTCGCATCCTTTCTCTGGTTTAAAAGATATTGCTATTACCACAAATGGCTCCTTATTGGATGAAGTGAAAGCACAGCGAATGCGTGCGTTAGGTGTCGATCGCATCACCATCAGTATGGATGCGGTCGACGGCGCCAGTGTCGCTAAAATGGCTGGACTCCGCCAAGGTGATGCTGCTGGTACTGATTTATTCAGGCGCGTGTTGGCTGGGCTTGATGCTGCTCGCTCTGCTGGATTTGACTCCAAAAAAAGTGAGCTCAAACTTAACGCCGTGATTCAGCGTGGTCGTAATGATGACCAACTAATTCCATTGGCTCGTTTTGCTCGTCAGCAGGGTTTGGAATTGCGCTTAATTGAATACATGGACGTTGGTAATCGCAATGGATGGTGCCCTAGTGAGGTGATCTCAGCGAATGAGATGGTCGAATCTCTTCATCAGTATTGGCCACTGAAGCCAATCGGCAGAAGAGTGAATGGAACTAGTCGGCAATGGTCGTACACGGATGGTGGAGGAGTGATAGGAACCATTGCTTCGATTTCGGAACCCTTCTGTTCAGATTGCAATCGATTGCGTGTGACTGCTGATGGACAGGCATTCACCTGTCTGTTTGCAAGCACTGGGACCGATTTAAGAGGTTGGCTGCATCGGAATGGATCTGATTTGGTCTTAAAGCAAGGTATTGCTCAGTTGTGGAATGGTCGCGCTGATCGATTTAGTGAGGAACGCGAAAGCAGTCAGGAAGCCAAGCCTCATGCCGAGATGGCCTTTCTCGGAGGATAGGTTGCTTTTGCTACGGATTTAACTCGGTTCGAGTGTTAAAAGTTAATGTTCGACTTTGCCTTAGTAAAAATGTTCAACTTTATTTCTTATCCTCGTTTTCGTGATACTCCATCAGTCCGATTTTACGACGTCACGATTTCAGATTCAAATGCACGTGATCTCGTTGTTCATAGCGGACCGGCGGTGAGTCCACCTAATGATGCAGATAGTGGTGCTTGGCAATTTTATTTACATCCTCACCAGGATGATAATTTGCTGGCATCCAGTGGTGGAAGAACTTTTTATTTAGTGAACTTTTCTTGGGATCAGCCGTTCCATATCGTCCGGTTAGATCATGGTGGAGATATTCTCAATATTCCAAGAGGAACTTTTCATCGTTCCTTGTCTGATCCTCAGGGTTCTGTCGTCTTGAATCAAGCTAAACGTAACCCAGGTGCTTGCGTTGAAAGGGAATTTCGTGTCTACAACAGTTTGAAGATTCCAAAGCTGTATCAAGTCACATCACAATCAGCGCCTCCTCCACGCCTGCATGGTTTGGAACCAGTGCTTCAGGCTGCGTAAACGGCTGGATCACCTGTGCTTTGAGTTGCTGAATCGCTGACTTTCGCTTGAATGGACCAGTTCAGCGTGTTGCTGGTGTTTGGTAGACCATTGAAGTGGCCTGAAACCGCTGCAGTAAGCGCTGGCATCGATGAGCTGGCCAGAACGACGTAACGATCATTGATTTCTTTGCCTGCGCTTGGATCAAATCCTCTCCAGCCGGCTCCTGGAAGATAAATCTCTGCCCAGGCATGCAGGTCATAGTTGTCAGGGGGTGGAGTGTCGAGTTGATATCCACTCGTGAAGCGCGATGGAAGCCCCACGCATCGACAACACTCCACCATCAGCATCGTGAGGTCGCGGCATGAACCCACGCGTTCTCTCAACGTTCGACTGGCTGGCCAGGCTGGTCCTATGTGGCGCTCTGTGTACTTCACTCGATCCCGAATGGTCGCCATCAATTGCAGCAGGAACGGTACAGCTTCTTGGTTTGCTTCTGTGAGTGCATCTTGTGTGAGCGCAATGGCGGCAGGGTCGTGTTGACCGTTGGGCAACCAACCTTCCAGAGCACCATGAAGATCCCGATTAAGACGGCCACGTGGGTAAGGCAGGGTCGGCGGCTGGTTGTTGAAACAGTCTTCGAGAGGTGCTGCAGCTTGCGTTGCGACCTTGCTTCGAGCCTCGATACAGAGGGAGTTCGTTGTGCCTTGAAAGCGGATTCGATGAATCTCATCACCGCTGGCTGAGACAAGGGTGTGATGATGAACCGGGTCTGGAGACACGATTAGTTGATGCTCAAGCAGACGCTGATGACCATGTCCTCTTGGCTTGAGGCATAAACGGTGATCGCCCAGGCTGACGGGTGCGCCGTACTCATAGGTGAGTGTGTGGGTCAGCTCAGCGAGCATGAGGGATCGGTTGGCAGAGTTGAGTTGGACTTGGTTTTGAGGTCAGTTCTGATGAAATAGCACGTTTGAATGAGTCCATGAAGCTGATTCAAATCGCTTTGCAGTTGATCGATGGCTTCATGCAATCCACGGTCAATCAGAGATTCGATGCGGACGTAACTCCACTTGGCGACAAGCTGACCGCGCAGACATTCGAGGTCGTCAGGCGGTCCAGGAATGGGACTCTGCTGAATGCGCTGCAGCGTTGCGTTGATTTGCTGCAGGCAGAATCGTACTGATCTGGGAAAAATCGGATCGAGTAACAAATAGCGAGCGACGGAAGCTGGAGTGATCGCTTGTTGAACGCTTTGCCGGTACATCTGATAAGCCCCAGCACTGCGCAGCAGGTCAATCCATTGCAGCTCGTCGAGCACGCCACCCACTTCTTTGGGTGCCGGTAAAAGCAGGTAGTACTTCACATCAAGGATGCGGGACGTCTTATCCGCTCTCTCGATCAGTCGGCCCAGATGGCTGAACAGCCATGCCTGATCACGACTGAGTGTCACATCTGTGATGCCATAGAACAGCTGGCAGCCGCGGCGAATGCTGCGAAGCTGCTCCTGATCTGGCTCCTGCCAGAGGGCCTCCCCGTCCTGGATACTCCAGTAGAGGTCATTGATCTGTTCCCACATTTCAGTGGTGATCACATCGCGAATCTGGCGGGCATTTTCACGTGCATTGGCAATACAGTTCACGATGCTGTTTGGGTTCTCGCGATCAAGGAGCAGAAAGCCCACTACATCCCGAGGCGTTCCCAATGGATAGGCCTGATCAAAACGCTGGCGATCGCCAGTGGCTTCCACCAGTGGTAGCCAAGGTTCAGCGCTGCCTGGCGGGCAGTCCAGGGCCATCGCTTCGCTGACCTCTAGAAATCGGGAGAGGTTCTCGGCCCGTTCGACATAGCGATTGATCCAATACAAGGAGTCGGCGACTCTGCTCAACACGGCACGGTCTCCTTGAAGCTGTTCAGACTTGGGTTGTCATTGACCACCCAGGTGTCTTTGCAGCCACCTCCCTGCGACGAATTCACTACGAGAGAGCCACGTTTGAGGGCGACGCGCGTGAGGCCGCCTGGGCTGACCCAGCTGCTTTTTCCTCGTAATACATAGGGACGCAGATCCACATGACATGGGTACAGCTCCCCTTCGCTCAGAGACGGCACGGTTGAAAGCTGCAAAGTGGGTTGGGCAATGAAATTGCGGGGATTGGCCTTGATCTTTGCTGCAAATGTCTCAATTTCACCGCTTGTTGCATGGGGGCCGATCAACATTCCGTAGCCACCCGCTTCAGCAACCGATTTCACCACAAGTGCGTGGAGGTGATCCAGGACGTAGTTCAGATCATCGGGTCTGGAGCAGAGATAGGTCGGGACATTCTCAATGGCGGGCTCCTCTCCCAAGTAGTAGCGAATCATGGTGGGCACGTAGGCATAGATCAACTTGTCGTCGGCAATGCCGGTGCCAGGTGCATTCGCGATGGCAACGTTGCCTTGCTGCATCGCCTCAATCAGGCCCGGCACGCCGAGCATGGAGTCCGTTCGGAACACGGTTGGGTCGAGGAAGTCATCGTCGATGCGCCTGTAGATCACATCCACAGCTTCAAGCCCAGCTGTGCTGCGCATCCACACACGTCCGCCCTCGCAGACTAGATCCCGCCCCTCGACGAGAGCGATCCCCATTTGCTGGGCGAGGTAACTGTGTTCGAAATAGGCACTGTTGAAGACCCCGGGTGTGAGCAGAGCCACCCGCGGCGCATCACTCCAGGGAGCCAGATCCTGCAGCGTTCTTAATAGATGGGATGGATAATCGTCGATCGGTTGCACGAAGCGACCTTCAAACAGCTTCGGGAACAGGCGTTTCATCACACGCCGATTTTCGAGGAAGTAGGCCACGCCCGAGGGGCACCGCAAATTGTCCTCCAAGACCCGCCAATGTCCCTCCCCATCCCGAATCAAGTCGAGGCCTGAAATGTGACAGCGGCGGCCCAAGGGCAAGTCAATCCCCTGCATTTGTGGACGCCATCCCTGGGAACTCTCGACGTCTTCCCTTTGAATCAATCCATCCCTGAGGATTCTTTGGGGTCCATAAATATCAGCTAAGAACAGATCAATGGCTTCCAGTCGTTGGAGCAGTCCCTTTTCCAATTGTTCCCATTCGCTGCGTTGGATGAGTCGGGGTAAGGGATCGAAAGGGAGGATGCGTTCCCCGCCATGGAGCTCTGTGCTGTTGAGTCGGAAGGTGGCTCCCAAACGTCGCAACAATCTGCTGGCGGAGGCATGGCTGCGGTTCAACTCGGGTAAACCCATCTCTCCGAGCGATGTCAGTAGAGGCTTTAGATCAGCTCGAGGGGCTGCAAGGTCTTTGCAGAAGTATTCGTCATACCCCTGCATCGGCTGGTATTCACTGAACATGAACTGACCAATTGTGTGGCTATCCAAAAACCTGTGTGACTTTGGAACAGGTGTTGTTTGTTACTAATTCTTTGATCGTTCCATCAAGGCAAGTCTGGGCTCCTGCTTTTGGTTGTATTGATTACGGAATGGGACTGGCCTGATGATGCTTGAAACTGCTGAGGGTCTGTTGATGCCTGTTTTTGTTGCTTGCCCTATCTGAACGAGGAAGACGACGTGGATGAGGTTGTTTGGTCACGCCTGATTTTTTTGCTTGGGGCTGTGGTGACAGCTTCCACAGTTGGAATGATTGTGCAAGGTCACCTGACTTGCTCACGACGGGAGCCGTTCGATGAGCGCTGAACCCTTTCTTTCTCCTGGCATTGCCTGGGCTCTCGTTGTTCTGTTTTCAGTTCTATGGATTGCATTGGGGGTGGCCTGGGGCCGCCGTGGAAGAGGTGATGCTGATGAATTCATGTTGGCTGGTCGCAACATCGGCCTGGCCCTCAGCACTGCGACCTTGATGGCCTCCTGGGTAACGGGCAACACGACACTGCTCGCACCTGAATTCGGCTATCGAACCGGTCTGTGGGGAATGTTCAGCTATGCCCTGGCTGGGTTGGGGTTGATCTTGTTTGCTCCGCTGGCCATTCGGATCAAGCAGCTGATGCCCAACGGACGCACCAGCGGTGATTTTTTCCGCCTGCGCTACGGCCGCGTTGCATGGTGTGTGTTCATGGTGATCACAGCCATCTACACCCTTGGTTTTCTGATGACTCAGGCGATGGGAGCTGGGATCCTTTTGCAGGCGCTCTCAGGTTTCGACTACCACGTGGGCATGGTGGTGGTGCTGGGTGTTGCGACGCTCTACACCCTGTATGGAGGAATGAGGGCTGTGATCGGCACCGACTTCATTCAGTCGTTGCTGATCATGGTGCTTCTGGCGATTGTGGCTGCCCTCGCCTTTCGCCAATTCCCCGTTTCCGAAGTGCATGAACGTTTGCTTGCTGTCCACCCTGGTCGGTTGGACCTGCTGCTGCCGGCGGGACTTCTGATTGCCTGGAATTCCGCCCTGTTTTCCATGGGTGAGGTGTTTCACAACAACATCTGGTGGTCACGTGTGTTTGCCAGCCGTCGTTCAGTAGTGCTGCTTTCTTTCGTTTTGGGTGGGCTGGCTTGGATGAGCGTGCCTGTGGTGACAGGGTCCATCGGTCTTGTTGCCCTGGCACGGGGATTGGATCTGCCTCAGGTCAATATGGTGTTTCCAGTCATGGCAGCAGATCTGCTTGGAGCCGGTGGTGCTGCCTTGGTGTTTGTGGTTGTTTTTGCTTCGCTGACATCAACGCTGGACTCGCTTCTGGCATCAACCTCCGATCTGATTGCGGAAGACATTTACTACCGGTTGCTCAGACCGAAGGCCACCGATGCTCAGCTCAAGGGTGCAGCTCGCATCACCATTGTTGGGTTGGCGATCACGACCGTGGTTCTCTCTTGGCCCCGTTTGGATTCCTTGGCTTCCGTGTTGTTTTTCACTGGAGCCCTCGTCGCTTCTACTGTCTGGCCCGTTGCCTGTGGACTGTACTGGCCCTCTGCGAATCGACAGGCAGCGATCGTGGCCATGCTGTCTGGGAGTGTCGTCGGCCTCACGGCCTATGTGTGGATCGCTCCCTATTGCGCCGCTGTGTTTTCTGCAGCTGTATCTGCCCTTGTGATGGTCGTCGGTAGCACGTGGTGGCCGGAACAGTTCCGGTGGTCAACGCTCAAGGAGGCTCCCTGAGGATGACGGTTTCATTCGGCGCACTGCTCGTTGATCAGGGGTGGTTTTCATGGGTGGTGTGGGGCAGTCAGTTCGCGTTGGTGCTTGCTGTACTGATGCTTTTGGTGATTTGGTGGATCGAATGGCGCAGCGGAAAGGTCTGGTGAGCGGGCTCGGCAACGCGCAAAATTTTCTCGTTCGAAGAGATGCGAACTTTCTTTCCCTGAGGTTAAGAACTTGGTGAGATGTGGCACATGCAGGTCATCTCTGGTTATCGATGGATGAAGACATCTCGCTCGCGTTGCATTCGGTCTGATCGACGGGATGTTGATGTGCCTTTTCTATGGCGCCTGCCACTTCTGCTATTCCTGCTGAACTCTCCCAGATGCCGATTCGCTTCAAGCCTCTCGGTCCTGATGTGTACGGCATGAGTCAGCCTCAAGAGTTGCTTGGGGCGATCACAGAGGATGTTGAGCCATTGCTGGATTTAATTAATCAGCATGTTGTTTCAATTCAGGCATTCCAGCCAGAAACGTTGCTTCAGTTGTTTCGATTGGCGGCCAAATTTGAGAGCAATCCGGATCGCTACATCCGTCACAACACGCCTCTCACTGGAAAGATCTTGATCAACGCGTTCTATGAGCCCAGTACGCGCACACGCTTGTCTTTCGATAGTGCCTGGCACCGATTAGGAGGAGATTCGATCAATATCACTGATCGCAGTACAACGGGGATTGCGAAGGGTGAATCGCTCGAGGATGTAGCTCACATGTTTAACAATTATGGCGACTGTGTTGTGTTGAGGGATGGAAACTCTGAGGCTGTCTATGCCATGACATCCGCTCTCCGCATTCCGATCATTAATGCAGGAAACGGCATCGATGAGCATCCCACCCAGGCGATGGCAGACCTTTACACGATTTTTAAATGGCGCCCGGCATTGGCGTCTGTTGATTTGAAATCAGAAGATCGGATTCGCATTGGAATCATTGGGATTCCATCACGGATGCGCACAGTTCGGTCTTTGCTCAGAATTCTTGCTAAATTTCCTTCTATTGTTGAAGAAGTGGTGATTATTCATGCACCTGAATCTGAGCTAGGGGCGGATTTGTTTGATTCTGGACAGTTGGAGGAATTGATTGCTTCAGGCCTGAAAATCAGAAACAGCACTCATCTCATGGATGAGTTGCCGCAACTGGATGTGATTTATATCAATGCGATTGCCTGGGTGGGTGAAAGCTATGAAGTGCATGGGAGCAGTTTTCGTCTCACCCGTGACTTGCCTTATAAGGTAGATGCCATTGTTTTACATCCTCTGGCCCGCGGTGCTGAATTGAGCACTTGTCTTGATGACACACCGCGCAACTGGTACTTCAGTCAAGCCCGTGGAGCTGTGTTTTTGCGGATGGCGTTACTCACCTGCGTGGTGGATCGCGCTGAGCGAGTGATGGATGTGGTCTGAGTCGAATCTATGTGCGGCATCGGAGGAATTTTCAGGTCCAACCCTGAACAAGTAGTAGACCCTCAGTTACTGGTCAACATGGCAGCGATTCAGGCTCATCGAGGTCCTGATGGATTTGGCATCGCCAGTTTCGAGGATGCAGGCGTGGGCTTTTGCCATGCTCGCCTTTCAATTATTGATCTGAACGAGTCTCGGGCGCGCCAACCGTTCAAAACGCAGGATGGCCGAGTGCTGATGGCTCATAACGGTGAGTTCTATGACTTTCAGCGCATTCGGGCTGATCTCACGGCAAAGGGTGTTCGCTTCAGTACCAAAAGTGATTCCGAGATCCTTTTGCGCCTCTATCAACAGCAAGGTCTTGCCGAGACCTTGCCCTTGCTGCGGGGGGAATTTGCATTTGCGATTTTTGATCGAGGAGAGGATTGTCTTTATCTCGTTCGAGATCGCTTTGGAATTAAGCCTCAGTACTGGGCGATGACCTCTGAGGGCTTGGTGTTTGGTTCAGAACTGAAGGTGTTGTTTGCTCACCCTGCCGTGGAAAGGCGCTTTACATCGGAGGGGTTGTTTCATCAATTGATGCAGACCATGGTTCCGGGCAGCACTGCCTTCGCTGGGATTCACCAGGTCAAGCCTGGTTATGTGCTCAAGGTTCAGCGAAATGCCAAAGAGGGCAGTTTGGAAGTGACCGAGTGGAAATATTGGGATATCGACTTCCCTCGGAAGGACGACAGAGAGGCTGGAAAGACTGAAGAAGACCACATCACTGCAGTCAGACAAGCGCTTCTGGAGGCCGTTGAGTTGCGCATGGTTGCCGATGTGCCAGTGGGTTGTTACCTCTCGGGGGGGATTGATAGCTGTTCGATCCTCGGTTTGGCTGCGGCTGTGAGTCAAAGCCCGGTCAAGGCTTTCACCATTGGTTTCGATGATGCTCGCTACGACGAATCACCAATCGCTGGTGAGATGGCTGCGGCCACCGGTGCGCAACAGGATGTGATGCGCCTTTCCGGCTTTGAGCTTTACGGCCATATGGAGAAAACCCTTTGGCATGCTGAGCGCACGATCTACAACACCCTTGCGGTGGCGAAGTATTTGATGAGTCGTCACGTCAATTCGGTGAATTACAAGGTCGTGATGACGGGAGAGGGTTCAGACGAATTGTTTGGCGGGTACCCAGCGTTTCGACGCGATATGTTCTTGCACGGGCTGGAGGATCTTCCTCAACAGGAGCGAGATGCCTGGGCCGTTTTGCTTGAGCAGTCCAATCTTCTTGTGCAGGGAGCCATGCTCGCGGCTGATCAGATTGATGATCCGCATCTGGATGCCGTTGTGGGATTCACGCCGAGTTGTTTGCAGCCTTGGTTGGCTTGTGCGCCCCTGGTTCCGGATCTGTTGGCGCCGCAACATCGCGATGCGACAAAGGATTATTCCCCGGGTAAAGCGATCGCTGATCAGATCGATGGCACTCAGCTTGAGGGTCGACACGCTCTTGATAAAGCCCAGTATGTCTGGATCAAAACCATGCTCGAGGGTCAGATCCTGACCTGGGGTGGAGATCGGGTGGACATGGCGAATTCCATGGAAGCCAGACCTGCTTTCCTGGATCACCACCTGGCAGAAGTGGCAGTGCAAGTGCCTCCTGAACTCCGCATCAAGGGCAAAACTGAAAAGTATGTGTTGCGTGAAGCCATGGTGGGGTTGCTTCCGGATGTGCTGTACCGCCGAGAAAAATTTGCGTTTATGGCTCCCCCGGCGCACACAGAACCTGAGAAGTGGGAGCAAATGAAGGGGTTGGCCAATGATTATCTCAGTGATCAGGCCATCGATGAAGCAGGCTTGCTCAGCAGGGAAGGAGTGCAGGCCCTCTTTGCAAGGCATGAAGATCCCTCCACGACGGATGCCGATCGGGTTCAGATGGATGCCGTGATCAATCACCTGCTCGGTGTGCAAATGCTGCATCGGATGTTTGTGGCCACTGATGTGCCCGCACAGGCCCGCCGAGCAGCTGATGAACTCGGTTGGAGAGTGCCAACGACAGTCTGAATTCTGTTTCAAGAACCGAAATTAGTCGCACTCACTACAGGGCGAAATCTCGATCGAGGTGAATATTGAACTGATTTTGAATGTGAGGTCTCGACATTGTTGTCTGCACCTGCTCTCGTCGCTTTAAGACAGACAACCTCTGACGATGACCAGCAGCTGTTGCCCAACCCTTCGCGGTTGAGTGATTCTCTTGATGAGATGTCCCGGATCGGCCTCCAGTCTGATGGAAGTGTTTGTCGTAGAGGGTTTTCTACGGCTGATGTTGAAGGGCGGGACAAGCTCGCAGAGTGGATGTCTGATTCCGGGATGCAGGTACGCGTTGATTCGGCTGGGAATCTGATCGGTCGTCTCCCCGGACTCGATTCGAGCTTGCCTGCATTGGTTACGGGCTCTCATCTCGACACAGTCCCCACTGGTGGACGGTTTGATGGTGTCTTGGGCGTATTGGCCGGTCTTGAAGTGGTGCGCTGTTTGAAAGACAGCGGTCACAGTTTGCGGCATCCTCTCGAGGTGATTGCCTTTGCGGATGAAGAGTCAACCATGGTGGGTTGTAAAGGCATGACCGGCTTCGCGTCCGCTGATCCTGAGGCCTATTGCACCAGCAATGGCCAATCCATTGAGACGAATCTGGAGAGAATTGGTGGTCACTGGCCTTCCCTGGCTTCTTCGGCTCGACACGATCAAGCGATTGCAGCGTTTGTTGAGCTGCATGTCGAACAGGGTGGTGTCTTGGAAAGTCGTGGTGATGTCATTGGCGTTGTTGAAGGTGTTGTTGGCCAGCGACGGTTCGTCATTCGTATTGAAGGGCAGGCCAATCACGCTGGAACAACGCCAATGCAAGGGCGTCAGGATGCAATGGTGGCAGCTTCCAATGTTGTTCTTCTTGTTCAAGAATTAGCCCTCGAACATCCTGGTGATCCCGTCGCAACGGTTGGTCGTCTGGATGTTTGGCCTAATGCAGCCAATGTGGTGCCAGGTTCTGTTGAACTGACCGTTGATATTCGTGATCTCGATCCGGTCGTCTTAGATCGTTTGGTATCAGATCTTGAGACCCGTTTGTTGTGCATCGCTGAACAATGTGGTTGTCAGATTCATCTGGATCCAGCTTTTGAGGTGGAGCCGACACCGGCTGATCCTGATGTCATGAGAACCATCGCCTCAGCTGCCCGTCAGCTCGAAGTGACTTCCTGCGTCTTGCCCAGCCGGGCTAGTCACGACGCCCAGGAGATGGGCCGTCGCTGGCCAATGGGCATGATTTTTGTTCCCAGTCGAGGAGGGTTGAGTCACTCCGCTGCTGAATACACCAGTCCCAGGCATTGCTGGGCCGGTACCGCTGTTCTCTTGCGGACTTTGCAGGAACTGGATCGGCAGCTGTGACCTTTTCGATCATTGCTCGCGATCCAGCGAACGGTCGATTTGGTGTTGCAGTTGCCACCTGTCATCTTGCTGTGGGGTCTACTGTTCCCCATATCAGAGCAGGTGTTGGAGCTGTTGCTACCCAGGCTCATACCAATCCCTATTTGGGGATCTGTGGCCTGGAACGATTGGAGCAGAATGCAGATGCGAATCAGGTTTTAGCCAGCCTGATCGCAGACGATCCCAGTCGTGATCGGCGCCAGTTTCATTTGATGGATGGATCTGGAGCCACGGCGGCTTGGACTGGCCCTGATTGTGGCGACTGGTCAGGTCATCACACAAGGCCTGGATTGTCTGTGGCCGGTAATTTTTTGCGTGGTGATGAGGTTCTTCATGCGATGGAGGAGGCTTTTGCTTGTAGCGATCCCTCACTGAAATTGGGTCGGCGTTTGATGATTGCCTTGATGGCTGGTGAAGAGGTTGGTGGCGATCGCCGTGCCCAATCGGCGACTTCAGCAGCTCTGCAAGTGAGTGGTGAAGCGGCATTCCCTTTGTTGGATCTCCGGGTTGATTTCCGGGAGCAAGCAGTGCACGAGTTGGTTGAGATCTATGAACGAAGCCAGGATCTTTGGGCTCAGCAGTGGAGAGATGAACTTTCTGAACTTCAGACTTTGAATCGTCTGGTGGCTTGAGCCCGTTGGCGTATGAGGTAAATCGCCACTCTAAGTCGAAACTCAGGCAGAGAGATTATCCAGTGAAATGGCATCAGCTGAAGTAGGCATGGGACCACTTGGTCCATGGAGCCCAGCATGCGGACATCAGTTCTGAACGTGGATCAAAGCAACAGATAGCGCTGGGCGAGGGGCAGCACTTCGGCTGGCTCACAGGTGAGCAGTTCACCGTCGGCGAACACCTCATAGGTCTGCGGGTCCACGCTCACCTTGGGTAGCGCTGAATTCAGCTTGAGGGCGCTCTTGCCCA
>WTGE01000482.1 GCA_011525445.1 Synechococcus sp. CO36386bin_37 | reverse complement strand
GCGCAAACGAGCGCATCACCTGCGCGAGGATCGTCCCGAAGAACAGCTGCATCAACCCCTGGCGTTCCTCAAGGCACTCCCCTTAGGAGAGAACCGGAGGACGCGACCTATTCCCCCAATCCACGTCAACCTTCAAGCCCACCCATCGGTCGAAGCAGCTCCAAACCTGATGAAACTTCCTCGCCAAAGTCGCGGGAAATCAATCGCACCCCTCCACGTAGTTCAAGGCCCAGAGACAACAGTTCTCGCTTCGACGATTAATAACGCTGATCATTCACACCGTTCTCGCCAAACGAGTCCTTCCACTGCTCTTGGCAGTCGGAGTCGTCGCCTGCAATGAACGGTCATCCCGAGCACCAACAGGACTCTTACCCGCCCAAAAGCACGATCCTGCCCTCAGCGCGGATGGCAGTTTTCTAGCGGTGATCGAAGATCAAAACGGACGGCCCACTGTTCAGTTGCGCGACATCAGGGGTGGTCGATCCTTGCGCTTACGCCACTTGGCACGCCATCAGCCCCATAGCTCCCCATCCCTGAGCTGGAACGGTCGCTATTTGGCGGTGATCATCCAACGCGGCAACCATAGGCTGGTCCTGATCGAGGACCGCTTGAGCGGAAAGGCCCACCCTCTTCGCTTGCCCTCAGGTCGTGATCCCGTCAGGGCCAGTCTGGCTCCAGACGCGCGTCAACTCGCCATTCAGACGGCTGATCAAGGCCGCTGGCGGATCGAAGTCATCGACCTCAGCAGACTGTTGGAGCCCGACAAGCCTGGGGGTCAGAGAAGCAGCACACCTGGCGAACAAGGCCCATGAGCAAGTGGATCATCCCCTCGGTCCTGCTGATGAGCTCCCTGATCGTGGGTTGTCGTTCAAGTGAGATTCGGCCGATGTCAGGAGTGAACAGGTCGCTGCAACAAGGAACAGACAGCAGACGGTACCCATCGTTGGGACAACGTTGGCTTGCCAGCATGGCCAGTCGAAACGGTCGCGAGCGAGTGGAATTGATCGATCTGCGCCGTGGGACTCCAGTGCCTCTCAATGGCATCAACCAGGCCGATTCACAAACCATCAGCCTGAGCGTGAGTGGTGATGGACAACGCATCGCCCTGATTCGCCAACGCAACGGACGCACCGAACTGATGCTCTACCGCCGTACTGTGAATGCTCTGCAAAAACTCACACTCGATCCACCCGGCGTTCCCCACGCCGTCAGTCTGGACGGGAATGGGCGACTGCTGGCAGTCCAGGTGAGCCGTCGGGGACGTTGGGACGTGGACTTGCTACGCCTGCCCTAATCAAGGCACCAACCCCGCCCAGTGAAGAAAGGTGTCGTGGCTGAGGGCCTCTGTGAGCAGAACAGCCACAAACCCGACCATGGCGAACCGTCCATTGATCCGCTCTGCATAAGAACTCCAGCCAAAGGCGGGAAGATCCGAGGTTGTCGCTGTGGGGGTATCTCTGGGCTTGTCAGAGCCGGACTCGAGCGTGGGATCAGCTTCGTTCATGGTTGGTAGCGGCTGGCGGGAATCAGGGTCCAATCACCGTCACCTTGGAGTTCAAGCACATTGTCATGGAATTGCCTGAGAGAAGGACGATGGCCAACACTGATAACGGAGAGATCACGATCCACCAGCAATCCATACAGCTGCTTCTCAGTTTTAACGTCCAAAGCACTGGTTGCCTCATCCAGCACCACAAATCGCGGTGAATTTAAAAGTAAGCGACCAAACGCCAGGCGCTGTTGTTCTCCAAGCGAAAGTATTCGTGGCCAATCCTGCTTGATATCAAGATCGGGGTAGCGAATCACAAGTTTCTGAAGACTGACTTGCTCCAGCACGCTGCGCAGCTGTTCATCACTGAATCGATGCTCGTCTGCCGGGTAGCAAAGCTGTTCTCGCAAGGAACCCAGCAGCATGTAGGGCTTTTGTGGAATGAACAAAAGATCACCCATCTCAGGGCGTTCAACGGTGCCTTGATTCGGCTCCCAGAGGCCACTGATCATGCGCAACAAGGACGTTTTGCCACATCCGGAGGGGCCAACAATCAAAAGTTTTTCGTGATCTCGAATGCTGATCGTGAGATCTTCAACGACAGGATTGTTTCCATTTGGTGGGTAAAGCTCTGCCTCACGAATCAAGATTCCATCGCCTCCTGGAATCACACGAGTGTTACTACTTGGAGCCTGTTGGCTTACCTGTTCAACCTTCGTTTGAAATCCCTCAAGACGACTAATTCCTGCAGCGAATTGAGCAAGTTG
The DNA here is from genome assembly GCA_011525445.1 of Synechococcus sp. CO36386bin_37. The sequence goes on along the minus strand of WTGE01000482.1, from coordinate 2,744 downwards.
TTCAATACGAGAGACAATAATAAACAACGCGCTCTCTACCAAATTGAACGATAAACTAGCTTGATTGAAAACCCCGAAATCTATATCACCGGAGAAATAGACAGGAGCCATCACCAGGAAGGGAATAAATACACCTGCGTAAGAGACAGATCGGCGCATCACATCAATAATGACCTGCCAGATAATCAAGAGGTTGAAATTTTTTACAACCGTACCCAATCGCCTGAATGATTCCTGCTTCTCCTGATCTTCTCCTGAATAAAAAGCAATCGATTCTGCATTGTCTCTGATGTGCACCAAGCCATAACGAAAATCAGCCTCATAACGAAGCTGATCGTAATTGATTCGGACCAGATTACGCCCGGAAATAACAAGCAAAGCCGTAGCAAATGCGGCATAACCAAACAGAGCGAAAGTGAGCCTTGCGCTGATAGTCCAGAGCACAAGAATGTTTAACGAAAACGTGAGCAAAGCATCAAACAAACCCAAAGCCAGGCTTAAACTTTGCGCCGTGAACGACTCCGTATCCTGCGTGATCCTTTGGTCGGGATTGTCAACGTCGGTTTCGGCTTCATTATTCGGATTAAGGACGTAGTAAGCCTTATTTTTCATATAGTCGCCAATCAACGACCTAGACAGCCACTCTCTCCAGATAATTCCCAATTTTGCAGTGATATAAAGCTGAGTCACCCTGATCGGGAGTGCCACAACAAAACAGGCCCCATAAATCGTCAAGCGACCATAAAAGCCAACCTGATCTTTATCAACCAAGGCATTCGTGATGTCGCGGTAAATAAAACTAATGCCAGTATTGATTCCATTAACAGCAAGCAGCATGAACACAATCGTGGCTAATAGCCCCCAATTCAGCCATCGCCGTTGCCGTAATTGCTGACGGAACGCTACAAAACTGGCGACGCCAATCAGGAACAGAGCAATGAACGCCCCTCCCCACCAACTGCTCCAGATCGTTGCAATCGTTCCCGAAACCCCGGACAGATATTTGTCAGTTAAGACCGGTTGAAAGCGAGCAAGAGTTCGGATCAAAGCGGTGAGGACCGCCAGAACCAACCCTCCCACGCAAAACAGAAGGGAAATCAGCAGCCAGATGAATTGCCAACCGCTGGCTTGATCCAATGGCAAAAAAAAGGGCTGAGCCAGATGGCGCAGCTTTGCGAGCTGGTCGCGCAGGTTTTTCAACGGACCGCCGCTGTCGAGAGTAGACGCTGTCATCTCTCCATTCTCACAAGCCAAACCCTTATCCGGGAGGCCAATCAAGGGAACGCCCACCAATCACATGCACATGCAGGTGAAACACGGTCTGCCCCGCACCCTCACCGCTATTGATCACCACTCTCCAGTCTTTCAATCCCTCCTGCTGCGCAACCTTCGCAGCAACCAAAAGCAAATGGCCGAGCAACGCTTCATCCTCCCGCTTGGCCTCACGCAAACTGACCAACGGCTTACGAGGAATCACTAAAAGATGAACAGGTGCCGTTGGAGCGATATCTCGGAACGCGAGACATCTGTCGTCGCTATACACCTCATCGCATGGAAGATCTCCACTCAAGATCCGGGCAAAAATAGTCACAACACTGGGAAAAACAGGAGATGAGACGAGTGGGGCATCAAAGCCTTACACCGCAATCTCATCATGCTGGCACGCTGCACCAGTGCATCCCTTCAAGGCATGGAAGCTCTCCCTGTCACTGTGGAGGTGGATCTGGCGCCAGGACTTCCTGGGTTGCAGCTAGTCGGGCTTCCGGACACTGCCATTCAGGAATCCCGCGAACGCATTCGAGCTGCGTTGCGCAACAGTGGATTCCGCGGCCCCCTTGTCAGGGTCATCGTGAACCTGGCACCAGCCGATCTACGCAAGGAAGGTCCCTCCTTCGATCTCCCCATCGCACTGGCTCTGCTTGTCGCAAGCGGTCAACTGGACCCACACAAGCTAAAGGGATTGAGCTGCGCCGGAGAACTTGGACTCGACGGAAGCCTGAGGCCATGCAGGGGAATTCTGGCCATGGCCTGCCAAGCCAAGCGTGAACAAGTCAAGGCCTTTGTCGTACCAGCTGCCAATGCAAAAGAAGCCTCCCTGGTCGCCGGGCTCCCTGTCATTGGGGCAATCAATCTGGAACAACTCGTTGAACACCTCAGGGGTGGATTAACAGACAGGTCTTGGCTGCAAGACCACAATCAATCGCCAACCGGAATCGCCAGTTCAACGCGACAACCAACAGAACAGGCCTCAGCCCCTCTCAACATTCAACGTTTTGCTCGCAAAGCCTTGGCGATTAGTGCCGCAGGGGGACATCACCTGCTGATGGTGGGACCTCCAGGCTGTGGCAAAACGATGTTGGCGCGTCAGCTCCCCAACATTCTCCCTCCCCTAAGCGACGCAGAGGCGCTGGAGCTCACACTCATTCAATCCATTTCAGGCACCCTTGGGAGCGTGACAAGCCTGGTGAAACAGCGCCCCTTTCGTGCTCCGCATCCGAGCACCACACCAGCAGGTCTTCTCGGCGGTGGCATGAATCCCCGCCCCGGTGAATTGAGCCTGGCCCATGGAGGAGTGCTGTTCTTAGATGAGCTCACAGAGTTTCCAAGATCAAGTCTTGATCAATTGCGTCAACCCCTGGAGGAAGGCGTGCTGTGGCTCAGCCGAGCGAAAGCGCGATGCGCGTTTCCATGTCAGGTCACCCTGGTTGCTGCGACCAATCCATGCCCCTGCGGCTGGTATGGGG
>WTGE01000132.1 GCA_011525445.1 Synechococcus sp. CO36386bin_37 | reverse complement strand
GGCCGCGGCCGTTTTCGGGTAAAGGGAGCTGTTCTTGAGATAAGTCCACCTTACGGCGATCGTTTGGTTCGTATTGAATTGTTTGGTGATGAGGGAGAAGCGATTCGCGATGTGGACCCAACAACGGGTGAGATTCTTCAAAGCTTGGACGCCATCAGTATCTATCCGGCGAAGCACTTTGTGACACCTAAAGAGCGGTTAAATGATGCTGTGAAGCAGATTCGAGCTGAGCTGAAAGATCGCCTTGAGTTTCTCAATGGTGAGGGTAAATTGCTCGAGGCTCAGCGTTTGGAGCAACGGGCTACCTACGACCTGGAGATGTTGCAACAAATTGGCTACTGCAATGGTGTTGAAAATTATGCACGCCACCTGGCTGGTCGAGAGCCTGGATCAGCTCCCGAATGTCTGATTGATTATTTTCCGGATGATTGGCTGCTCATCGTGGATGAAAGTCATGTGACCTGCTCTCAATTGCATGCCATGTACAACGGTGATCAAGCGCGAAAGAAAGTGTTGATTGATCATGGTTTTCGTTTGCCGAGTGCTGCTGATAATCGTCCGCTGAAGGCAGAGGAGTTCTGGGGTAAAGCTAAGCAAACAGTCTTTGTGAGTGCTACTCCCGGGAATTGGGAGATGGAAGTCAGTGACGATGAGGTGGCGGAACAAGTAATTCGCCCCACAGGAGTGCTGGATCCGATTGTGGAAGTGAGGCCGACGACGGGACAAGTGGATGACCTGCTGGGTGAGATTCGTAATCGTGCGGCTAAGCAACAACGGGTTTTGGTGACAACGCTCACAAAGCGAATGGCAGAAGATCTAACCGACTATTTGGCCGAAAATAAAGTCCGTGTTCGCTATCTGCATTCGGAGATTCATTCGATTGAGAGAATTGAAATCATTCAGGATTTGCGAATGGGTGAGTATGACGTGCTGGTTGGTGTGAATTTGTTGCGAGAGGGATTGGACCTTCCAGAAGTGTCTTTGGTCGCTATTCTTGACGCTGATAAAGAAGGTTTTCTGCGCGCCCAACGGTCTCTTATTCAAACTATTGGTCGGGCGGCAAGACATGTGGAAGGGACGGCTTTGCTTTACGCCGAAAACATGACCGACTCCATGGCACAGGCTATTGAAGAGACACAACGTCGGCGAAATATTCAAATGACTTACAACGAAAAGCATGGAATTGTGCCGACTGCTGCGGGCAAGAAAGCCAGTAATTCAATTCTCAGTTTTCTCGAGTTGTCGCGCAAGCTCAAGACAGAGGGACCTGATGCTGACCTTGTAAAGGTGGCCGGTAAGGCTGTTCAAGCTTTGGAGGATGACGCTGATGGACTTGCTCTTGATGCGTTGCCTGAGCTCATTGACCAACTCGAAATCAAAATGAAAGAGTCTGCCAAGAAGCTTGATTTCGAGGAGGCAGCGAATTTGCGTGATCGCATTAAAAAACTCCGTCAGAAGCTCGTGGGCAGCAACAACAAATAGTCAAGATGGGTTTGGAGATTCCGTGCCTTGGGCTTCATGGCACTCTGCACCTCCAAGTTTGAAGCCTGTGTGAACGGCTTCCAGCGCTTTGATGCCATCGGATTCGGCCACAACACAACTGGTTCGGATTTCGCTGGTGGCGATTAGTTCGATGTTCACACCAGCGTCGGCTAGAAAGCGGAACATTCGTCCCGCTGTACCAGCCGTGGCTGGCATTCCTGCGCCGATGGCACTGACCCTGGCGATTGCAGGGCCGTCCTCGAGAACGGCACCTGGCCATTGAGCGAGAAGTGGGGCTAAGGCTTGATCAGAGCCCGCTCGGTCTTCGCGTTTCACGATGAAGCTGATGTCACGGCTGCTGTCCCTGTGCTGCCGCTCGGATTGGACAATGGCCTCCAGGCTGATGTTCGCATCTGCGAGCGCAGAACAGAGAGCCCCTGCCGTTCCTGGTCGATCGGGCACATGGCGCACGCTGACCTGCGCCTGATCGCGGTCCAGGGCCACGCCCCTCACCTCTGGTTCCCCCTCTCCGCTGGCTGGAGGATTGATGTGAAGTTGCTCCAGGCCGAGTTGAAAAGCTTGTTGCGCTGCATGCAGAGCTTTGATGCCCATTGAGGCCTTCACCACACAGCTCACTTTCACTTCGCTGGTTGCAATCAGACGCACATTGACTCCCTCTCGTGAGAGTGTGTCGAACAACCCAGCGGCGATGCCTGGACGGCCCATGATTCCCGCGCCTCTGATGCTCAATTTGCTCATCCCGTTGTCAGAGCTCAGGACCCCACCCAGGCTGTCAACCAACGTGGAGCAGATGCTGCGGGCCTGGTCCAGGTCAGCTTCCGCCACGGTGAAGGTGATGTCATTGCTGTTGCCTTCATGGGTGGCCTGAATGATCAGATCCACATTCACGCCACCAGCGGACAGGCTTTCAAAGAGCTCGGCAGCCACGCCCGGTTGATCGGGGACGTGGGATAGGGCTAGCACCGCTTGTTTTTCGATGAGCTCAATCCCGTCGACGGGGCGACCGAGCTCAAGCCCATCGCGACCGATCGGTCTGGCGCGGCGACTCGTGAGCGTGGTGCCTGGAGCATCGCTCCAACTGGAGCGCACCACCATGTTCACGCCATAGTTACGCGCAATCTCAACAGCGCGGGGATGGAGAACAGCTGCTCCAAGGCTTGCGAGTTCGAGCATTTCATCGCAACTCACCTCCGGCATCAGTTGGGCATTAGCTACTTTGCGCGGGTCTGTGGTGAGTACACCGGGCACGTCGGTAAAGATTTCGCAGGCATCGGCACCAAGGGCGGCTGCCAAGGCCACCGCGGAAGTATCGGATCCCCCTCGCCCGAGGGTTGTGATTTCAGCCGTTCCACCACTGCTGAGGCTGGTGCCTTGGAAACCAGCCACCACCACCACTTGACCTTCTGCAAGCCTGGCGCGCAGCCGATCGGTGCGGACATCCAGAATGCGGGCCCTGCCATGGGCTGACTCAGTGACAATTCCCACCTGGGAGCCCGTCATCGACATCGCTGGCACGCCCAGCTCATGCAGGGCCATGGAAAGCAAGGCAATGGAGACCTGCTCCCCTGTGGACAGCAACATGTCCATCTCCCGCTGAGGCGGCGAGGAGCTGATTGCTTTGGCTTTGGCGGTGAGTTCATCGGTGGTGTGGCCCATCGCCGAGACCACGATCACAAGGTCATGACCGCTCTCTTTGCATTCGGCGATGCGCCGTGCAACAGCTTGCAGCCGTTCAACACTGCCAACGGACGTACCGCCGAACTTCTGCACCAGAAGGGCCATCAACGCTGTTCCTTTGGGCCTTGATTATTTCAGCTCAACTGAGTTGGGTAGATCCCAGAAGTCCGTCTCGAAACGCGTCACTGGGGCGTGTGCCGCGTTTGAGAGCTGCTTCCACGTTCAGCAAGCGTCCCAGCAGCGTGAGGCATCGCTGTGATGTACGGCCTTGCAGTTGCTTTCGCATCACGTAAATCCGCTTTGGATTGCCGATGCCTGCGGCTTTGGCAATCACGGCCACATCACGCTCGCCTTGTTGTTCGAGCAACAACACCCAGAGCCAGCCTCGGATTTGTCCGGTGAGGGTCGCAACGATCCGTAGTGCTGGCTCTCCCGCATCGATCAACGCATCGAGAAGGCTGATGGCTTTGCCTGCATCACCTTCCAGTAAGGCATCGCCCACGGCTAAGGCGTTGGTGGTCTGGCCTTCGATGAGGGTCTTCACGGCTTCGCCACTCACGCGTGCGTGCCCATGGCTTTCGGCGTGAAGCGACAGCTTCTGCAACTCCATCGTCAGCCGTGCGCTGTCGTTGCCAATGGCATCCACCAGTGCTGAAACCGCCTCCGATTCAAGCTTGACCCCGAGTTCTTCCGCTGTTCGTTCCACCAATTGCCTTTGACCGTTGCCATCCCAGATCGCCGGTAATTGGAACTTCTGTTCGCTGGCGAGCCCTTTTTTCACGCGTTTCTGCACCGCCTTCGTGGTTCGCAACCGTCCGTCTGGCTTGGTTGGGTTGGTGAGCACCAGTTGGGTGCTGTCTGGGATGAGATCGAGGGTGGCTTCAAAGCGATCGGCCAGTTCGCTGGGGCAGGCATTGCAAAATGGTGAACGTTGCAGCAACACCACTCTCATCCCCGCTCCAAAGGGTGGTGTGCGGGCTTCTTCAAGGGCCTGTTCAGCTTGACCTGTTTCGCTTCCATCGAGGCGGCTCAGATTGACGCTGCTCCAGGTGGGATCAATGGATGCTTCGATCAGGGATGCAACGGCACGATCGCGGGCAGCGCTGTCATCACCCCAAAAAAGATGGATTGGCATCGCCGGCCAGTCTCAGGAAGGGCTGAAGTCTGCCTGCGCATGGTCACATCGTTGAAATCTTTGTCGAAACCCGTTTCCAGGTCATGCAGGTCTTTGATGCCGATCGCAACACCCTTGGACAAGGTTGCTAGATAAGGGCTGCTGCGGGAACTTCGATCGTCTCTTGGGTCTGATATCCAAGCGATCACTCGAAAGGAAGTGAGGCGAAAGGGACAAGTGTTGACTTTCCCTAAGGTGCAAAGATGTGGCTTTGTTTTTTGTGCTCGGAGCTTCCGATCACCCGATCTTCACAGAAAGCATTGGACGTATTCGTGAAGCGCTTGGTGACACCGGCCTAGATCTCCTGCAGCAGCAGGTGCTCGAGCGGTTGGTGCACAGCAGCGGCGATCTTTCCCTTGCAACTCTGTTGCAGTTCAGCCCTGGTGCTTGCGAGGCAGGAATTCAGGCTCTTCAGCAAGGTGCTGTGATCCTCACGGATACGGCGATGGCCGCGGCGGGCGTGCGGCCGATGGCGGCGCGAACGCTTGGCAACAGGGTGCGTTGCTTACTTGAGTGGGCTCCGGTTCAGTCGCCGCCGAGATCCACTCGTTCGGCGGCTGCGATCGTTGAAGCCTGGCCGGAGCTGACTCATGCCTCTGAATCCGTTGGTCAGCCCTTACCCTTGGTGCTGATGGGCAGTGCGCCATCGGCTTTGGAGC
>WTGE01000289.1 GCA_011525445.1 Synechococcus sp. CO36386bin_37 | reverse complement strand
ACGCCCCAGGCTGCTGAGTGGTGGTTGAAATGATGAGTGGCTCCACACACTGATCTCCGCTTTAGTAGCTGTCCAACCTGAATCAGCAACGGTCCTGAATCGCAACCTGCAGTGAATCCTTGAGTCACAACTGCAATGAAAACATTCATTTGAGTGACTTATGGCAAAAAATTACTTCACTGACAATTTAATGACCAAGTCAAAATCATGAATGCATCTCCCATAGACGAGAGGAGTCTTATTTAAAATCTGATACCCAGAAAACGAGAATCGAAATTCTCAAGGAAGAGTCAATCTCGCTTGAGAATACATAGACCCAAGACGTACCCGAAATATCCCTGAAAAAAATTGGCATCCATAGCAAGGCAAATCTTCTAGCGGGAATCCTCCCAAAAAAGATGAAAATCGAATAAATGCCATGAGCCAATAAATTTCAACCAATTTAAACAGGCAGCCTCAGATGCCTATCACCATGGTGTGCATTCTTTCAAGACAAACTCATGACCATCGGAAGAAAACTTGTCATCATCATTAAGTATATGCGCCTGCCCTTTTATATACCTTTCGCCATAACCTTTGTCAGCATCACAAAGCAACATATGATAAACGGCTATATAAGGCGGCCAACCAGTACTTCCGTCAGGGTTTTTTGGTTCATTGTCCGCATATTGCTTCAAATTTTTCCTGGCGTACTGATCAAATCTTCCATCGTCAATCGGAACCCACTCTTTACTTAACGGATCCCATGCTTTTTGACCAGTACAATCAGCCTCTGCCCAGCTGAATACAACAAATTGAATGGCGTAGCAATGTTTAGAAGGATCGTGCCATTGGATATAAAGATTTGGAATATTTTTTGCCAGATCGCTAATGCATCCGTGAGACCCTGAGCCCCACCATCTTCTACTTCCATCTTTATTACAGCCAGCACTCACCTGCCAATCGGCAATGCCGTTTTTATTTTTAATTTTTCCATAATCATTGCCAACAACCCACCAGCCTGAGTTTTGCCATTTGTATGTCTTGTCCGGGCACTTCTTATAGAAAGAAGTGTATTTTCTTCCAGCTGAATACCATGAGTTATAACCATCACAATTAGGTCCAAATTGCTCTACATATCTATTGTCACCCGCATAGTCTGACTGAATGCCAGCGCCGTCCAAGAAATGAAAAACATAATAGTGTTTTTTTTGATTATCCGGATCTTTCTTGGGATCGTACGAGTAATCATACCAAGCAGTGTTAGTAAAATATATGTTGTCGCTGCCCGTCAATGCAGAAGTGCATTCTTTTGTATAAAACTGGGTATCGCCACCATTTTTAAGCCAATTCACCCAATCGCGACCTTCCCCTTTATTAAAGGTCCATGGACGAGTACAGTAAGGCGTGCAAACTAGGGATTCCGGCACGGACTTGCCTGGATATTCTTGGCAGCAGTTGTCATATTCTTTTGATGTCACGGATAAAGAAATAGTAACATACCAATTTAGTCAAAGCATATTGAGTCAAGCAATTTCTTACATTTTCCTTGTTTTTTATATTTTGCTAATTATTTGCAAAAATATGCCATGAATCCTGCAGGGGATCAAGCTGGACTCCATGAAAACCAAAGTCCTCAACAAGAATTGGCTGCGCGCTACGGCTGTACCGCTTGGCGTCCCAGGCTGATGATTATGCGGATCGACTCAAAACGGGGTTTGTGGCCGCATTAGCGAGCCGAAGAAAATAATTGTCTCCCCTCCCGTTGCCATTCCCGTGATCTTGCGCTGAACCACGGATTCAACTCAGATGTCATGTTCAGAGCGCAGGGCCCATCAATCATTCGGATTGACCACAACGTTCTCAACCAGGATGGTGCCAAACTGCTGTGCAGGACACTCAGACCATCACGACGTCAGTCCGCCAGACTGCCCTTGACCACGGGATCATGAGGGCGCTTCTTCGGGATCAAAGACGATTCATGCAAGCTTTCAGCATTGCGATCCAAACGTCCGCTGTCTGGCTCTCTGCTGACGAACCGAACACTTGAAAGCGAACAACAACGTTTCAGCGACGATCACATCCATGGCGCGTTCCGAATCTGAACCAACTGCCTGCGAACAGGGAGAGAAGCCATTGGATCCAGTCGTCCTGGAGCGATGCCGTGATCTGGTGGGATTGCTCTTCCCATGGGACATGAACCGGGCACTGGAACTGGCCCTGCTCAAAACCTTCTGCCTGCCGTCGATCTCAGGCTTGCTACACCAGACCGGTGAGTTCGAACAACGCCCCCGCAAGCGCTACGACGATACGGCCTTGATCGTTGCAGAACTGGTCAGGCTTGGCCCTGATACCCCTGGAGGCCGGGCCGTGATCCAGCGGCTGAACCGCATTCACTCCACCTACGCCATTCGCCAGGAGGATTACGCCTATGTGCTCTCCGGCTTCGTGGCCGAACCGATTCGCTGGATCGAGAATTACGGCTGGAGAACGCTCCACCCCCTAGAACAAGAATCCTTGTTCCTGTTCTGGGATCACGTCGGCAGCCTGATGAATCTTGAGCAGCGCCCCCGCAGTTTGCAGGAACTGATGGAGCTGAATCAGCGCGCCAATGCTGAACTGTTTGCCAGTGCCGAAAGCAATCAGCGCGTTGCTGAGGCAACGGTGGCCATGTTGCTGGCTCCTTGGCCTGCTGCATTGCACCGATGGCTTCGTTCCATCATGTGCAGTCTGTTGGAACCAGAAACGCTCAGCAGTTTGAACTGGCCGTCCGCTCCAGAGTGGCAGATCCAGGCCGTGCGCACTGTGCTCCACTGCCGCAGCTTCATCCTCTGCACAGTCCGGCGCTTCTGGGCTCCCAAGCGAAGACGCTTTTTCTCTGAGAAACCCACGATCAGCTACGGGGAACAATTCACATTGGACCAGATTGGCCCCCCTTCACTGTTGCAACAACTGAACAGCTCCAGTCATCATGACGACTAGAGCTGCCAATGGTTGTGAATGCTCGCCTCCTGCAATCCATACTGCAAATTGATCATTTGCAGTATTGCCCAATCATCAGGAATCAGTGCAATAAATGATCAGTTCATTGCATTTTTCTGCATCGCCACAGGGATACGGGGCACGGGGAAACCAGCCTGACCCAGAACATCAACAATCATGCGATTGGTATCAAAATAGACCTGCCAGTAATTGCTGGTGTGTGTGTAAGGACGGACCGCTAACCGTGGCCCTCTCTCACTGAACTCAAGGACCTCGACATCGGCTTCCATTCCACTCGTTTGATTGGGAACTTTCTTAATCCCTTCCTTCAACAATGCGATCGCCTTGGCCACATCAGCAGTGTTATCGAGTTGGGCAACAAGTTCAACACGACGATAGGGGGTTGCCGAATAATTCTTGATCGTGTCGCCAAACAATTTGGCATTACCAATGATGTTCACGACGTTATCGGGAGAGGTCATCGAAGTGACAAACATTCCCACCTCTTTCACGGTGCCTTCCACACCACCGCCCTCGATGTAGTCCCCAACCGAGATCGGCCTGAACAGCTGAAGAAACACACCCGCCGCGAAATTGCCCAGCATCCCGCTCCAGGCAGCACCGATCGCGATACCAGCACCAGCGAGCAGGGCAGCAAAACTGGTGGTTTCAATACCAAAGAACCCGAGAATCGCAACAACAAGAACAACCCGAAGCACCACTCCGATGATGCTCAACAGGTAGTTCACCAGTGTTGGGTCAAGCGAGCCCTGTCGGAAGAATCGACGCAGCAGCCTGAGAGCCAGGCCAATCAACCAGCCGCCGACAATCCAGAGGGCAGCCGCACCTAACAGCTTGAAAACAAAAGGAACAATCAGCGCCGTAACGGCATCAACGCTCAACGTTGAAAAAATCGAAGGGTAAAACCCCATGAGATCCAGAACAAGGAATCACTGCCTAACAAGGCTGACGAACCTGTCTATAGGTGTCAGACTTACTGCCATTAAATTAACAAAATCTTGGTATTCACAACCAATCAGGCAGCAGCTCAGTTGAAATTCACCTCAATGGATGTCTAAATTCAATCGATCGCCCGAGAGTAAAAAGGGAAAGACAAGAATCATGCGCAAAACTCTCTGCAAAGTCATTAAAAACTGACTTATCGCAAAACCAGTCTTTTCATCGCATTCGCCAACTCATGAATGCATGGAATCCACATAATTCATGCTCATCTTTTCACTCAACAGAAAGCAGACGGTGTCATAACAACCATGGGAACGGAAAGAAGATTCGCTGTTCGATCGTAAAGAAAGGAAAGAGGTGCGTCCCTCCAGCGTGCTCATTACAGTTGCAGAGTTACTGATCAATGATTGCGGCCAGGGTCAACGTCTTCCCCAGCCTCAAAAACAGATCAGAACTGTGCATTACGGCAGTTGGGAGGAGGGAGACGCCATCAAGCATGCGATCACCATCGGCTCCACAACCTGGAACGGTTCTGAAGATGAAGGCAGCATGCCTTTCTTCACTCCTGACCAACCATCACCAATGCGCCCTTCGATCTGACTCATCACAACATTCATCCATGGGTTCGTTACTCAAGCCAACAATCCAATTGACGATGGAATCCTGAAACTGATCCATATCGACAACCAAAACACAATGGCTTGCCAACCCAGATCTGAACGCAACCGTTGACATTCAGCTGCCACGCTGCAGAACACCTGTGGTTCACGCCACTGTTCTTAGCCTTAACGATCAGGACCCCATCCAAACAATGCATTTGACCAATCTGAAGGACCTTGAAGAAAGCGGCGTCTCACATAATCACAACATCCGAAAAAAGGTGTTCATTCAACCCAACACCCTGCAAAACCTGATCTATTTTTCACGTGCCGTGTTCCCACCGGGCGAAACAGCAGAAACCCACAATCACAGCGATATGGCTGAAATTTTTTATGTCTCTTCAGGCTGTGCGCAGGTCACAGTGAATGGGCAAGATTTCATCTGTACGGAGGGTTCATGCATCACGATCGAACCGCACGAAAATCATCAAC
>WTGE01000242.1 GCA_011525445.1 Synechococcus sp. CO36386bin_37 | reverse complement strand
CCCCGTGACAATCAGGCCAGTCGTAAAAAGTCGAATCGTGCCAATTTCAAGATCTCAGGAGTGAATGCTGGTCAATCGCCTCCGGTCAAAGTAAAGATTGTCGAGCCCCAATTGTCGTTAAGCAAGCAGGTATCTCCTGCTGATGGGCTGCAGGCTGGGGATAAATTCACTTACACGATTGAGCTGAAAAATGATCGTAGTGTTGATGCTTTTGACGTCAGCATTGTTGATCAGGTTTCTGTATTTTCTGATCAACTGGATCTCTCGAATCTTCAAATCATCTCCCAGCCAGGAGGTTGGATCGATGATTCCAATCTCAATGGTGCAAATGCTGGTAAGGACAAGATCGAGCTCCGAGGCGATTTGCCTGCTGGGACATCGATTCAATTCACCTATGAGGCTGAGCTTCTTCCCTCCTTCCTGATTGGCAGTGACATTAAAAATACTGCCTTGGCGGAGTGGACCAGTCTGCCTGGAGGTCGAGGGTCCCAGCAGAATCCCACCAACAGCGTGACGCCAGAAGATTCTGGTGCTCTGCGTGGTGAAAGAACGTACAAGGATGGTGCGGAAGCGGTTGTGACCTCTGCCCAGTTAAAACCGCTCAAAACCATCGATTCCACTTCGGAAAAGCACACATCTGGCAGTCAGTCGGCAGGCTATGACTTAGCGATTGGCGAAATTGTTCGATTTCGTCTTGAACTGAACCTGCCCCATGGAAGGCTGAATAATCTTCAAATCCAGGATGTGTTGCCTCAAGGGTTTGCTTTGGTTGATCATGATCAGACGGCTCGATTTGGCGTTGTCGTTGAAAATCCGTTGAAGCCGGGAATCACAGCCTCGGGTGGGATTGATCTTGATCAGTCGTTTTTGGATGCGTCAGTCAGTGCTGAACCTGTCAAGCAACTTGATGCGCCCAAGCTGTCGCTCGATCAACAAAATCAGGTTTTAACCTGGGCGTTTGGAGATCTTGAAAATCAAAATCGTGGCCGCCATCAAGATAAACTTGTTCTGGAATTCAATGCCAGAGTTCTGAATGAGCTTGTGAATCAGGATGGTTCACAAGTTAAGAATAAGCTGACTGTTTTCCACGATGTTGGTCAGCAGCAACGCAGTGAGCTGGCGCAATCCACATCGCTCAACATTGTCGAGCCAGACATTGTGCTCAACAAAGCTGTGTCCACACCATCCAGCGGTTTGCAAGCTGGTGATCCGGTCACGTTCACGCTCACGCTGACCAACCAGGGCAATACAACAGCCTTTGATCTGATTGTGGACGATCTTCTGCAGGACCTTGGCCCTGCCTTTGATCTTCAAGTTCCCCTCGATCTTTCGCAGGCTCCAGGGGCGGTGGATCTGTCCAGTCAGCCCAATCGTTTGCAGGTGAAGATTCCAGAGCTGGCTGTTGGTGATCAGGCTGTGATTGCTTACACGGGCGTCTTGACAGCCGATGAGGTGAACAACTCGGTTTATACCAACACAGTAGTTGCCTCCTGGAGCAGTTTGCCAGGAGTTGGAACGATCAAGAATCCCACTGGAAGTACGAACGCCAGTTTGAGTGAAGGAACGCAGGTTGGTGAACGGAATGGTGCAAACGGCTCAGCCCAAGACCCTGCCAATGTCAACCCGCTGAATAACTATCAGACGTCTGCAGACGCATCGATTGCGACCAATCTTCTTGGCCTGACCAAGACCATTGTTGCCACGAGCGAGCCAGCGAGCGTCGCATCAACGTCTGAAGTTGGTGTTCTGATTGGGGAGGTTGTCACCTATCGCATTCAGATCGATCTGCCAGGTGGTACCTCCAACAATGTTCGGCTTGATGATCTGATTCCTGCTGGGGTGAAGTTGATCCCAGGGCGCACCCGTTTGGCTCTTGCTTCAGAGGCTGTTGACGATCTGTCGTCGACTGAGCTGGCCGATCCGTCGTCGTTTTTTGTGAAGGCGGTTGGAGACAACACATCACTGCGAGCGGTGACGCCATGGCCCGATGACGGTCTCGGCCGTTGGACCTTTGGTGATTTAATCAACCGCAACACAACAACGCAGTCAACAGAATCTCTCATCCTTGAATTTGATGCTGTTGTTGGTAACGAAGCATCCAATCAGCAAGGGCAGACTGTTTCCGCCAACAGCGTTGAGCTGAATGCAGACAACCGTCGCAGTGGTTTCAAACTGTCTGCGGCATCGAAGCCGTTGTTGATTCAAGAGCCCAATCTTCAACTGGTGAAAACCAGCGATCGTGTTTGTTTAAACCCATTTGATTCCAACGCCATTCCCGTTGTCAGCTATGGCTTAACTGTGTCCAATCAAGGTGATGCACCAGCGTTTGATTTGATCCTTGATGATCAGCTTCCCGTCGCAGCGAATGCTGCTGGCCTGGTGCTTGATCCTGGCTCAATTTCTGGCCTTGTTCCCGGTTTGCAGATTCGCAACAGCGGTGAACATCAGCTCAGTCTGGAGATGGCGCGACTGAATCCTGGCGAGAGTTTCACCGTGACCTATCAAGCATCGCTGAGTGATGATCCAACGCTCCCTGGGCGTCCTGATTCTCCCGATGGGTCGTTGGACAACACGGCCAAACTGATCTACAGCTCACTTCCAGGAGAGCGTGGCAGCAACAACCTCACGCCAGGAGCTACAGGTGCGGTTGATGGTGAGCGCAATGGGGATGGTCTTGCCGCGAATGATTATCAGAAACTGGCTTCAACCACAGTCAATGTGAGTCCCCATCTGGAGTCTGAGGGGCCGCTGGTTGTTGATGAGGATGATCTGCCTGGAGCCGGTGCTGAGGGGCCCAATGCATCTGTCAGTCAATCCTCGGTGTCCACACTTCAGTTGTTTGCTGGGAGTTTTCCGATCAATTCTGCGGCCCTGCTGCATGGCGGCAGCCAAACAGATCTTGATCAACGGGCTTCCAATTTAAAGGGGATTGTGTTAACAGATGCCAATGGAAATACCATCACTAAGGATGGTCATGGCGACCCAATTGTTTGGAACTTCCGCAAGCGAACATTAGAAGCTGTTGCTGGCAGCAGAACCTTGTTGCGGCTGGAATTTCCCAAGCTGCCATCGCTGCAGCCCGGTGAGATTGCCGATCTGCCCATTCAGGCGGACGTTTTGGCTCCGATCAACACCCACGCCAGTGCAGCCGATGATGCTTACAGTTCAGCCAGTGCTGGTGGTGGCAACTCCTGGGATGGAGCGGTGCGAATTGATGGTTTGCAATTGGCCGTTGATGAGAAGAAAAAGGATCGCTCCAACCATTGCAATGAGGCGCTGATCCCTCTGGATGTGTGGGTGCTTGATGATATCCCTGATGCTCCATTGCAAGGTGGAGAGACCCAGTTTTGTGCAAATAGTGGACCACAATCAGGCCCTGTTGTCATTCAACCAGGGGCGGACAATGGCTTTGTTCGGATCTGGCTTGATGCGGATGGAGATGGATATTTTGAACAAAGCCGAACTCTGGTTGATCCAGCCCAATCCAAGTCCAAAAAGACGACCATTCGTTTTGCTCCGAGTTTGATTCCTGGGCAAGGGGTTCTTGAACTTGAGGCCGATGCGCGATCTGGCCAGGGAACATGGACCTTCTCTCCCCTTGCCGATGCTCCGGCGGGGTCGCAGACCTTTCAGATTGCCGTTGAAGATGCCGACGGTGATCGCACTGCTGGGATGCACACCTTGGTGTTCCAGTCGGAGCCCAAATTGGACCCAGCTCCGGTTGGCTTGGCGCTGAATGAAGACGCCTTGAACGGGGCCGGTGGTGAACATGCTGCGGCTGCATCGATTGGTCGAACAGACCGCCGCTTGATCTCTCTCACTGCTGGGAGCGAGCCGGTGTCGGCGGCCAGCTTCGATCCTTCACGCACCTCGGCGATCCAACTGTCGTCCGCAGGCCTTTTGGATCCCCGATCAACTGATTTATTCAGCTTTGCGGTTCGTTCAACATCTGCAGCGAAGGACACGTTGATCGTGCGTTGGGATGGTCGAGCGCTGGTGCGTTTGCAGCTGGAACCGCTGCAACGCCCGATTGCTGCAGGTCAGGCAGGTTCCGTTGGCGTCAAGGCTGAATTGCTGGCTGCCTTGCCGAGCCATTTGCTGCGTTATCAGGACAGCACCTATGCACCATTGCTGTTTGCAGGGCTGCCGTTGCAGTTGAGTTCGGCGTCCGGTTGTTTTTCAGAGGCAGCCATTGATTTGGCTGTGCACGACGATCGCCCAGTGATCCAGGTGTTCAATGATGCGGGTAAGACGACTAGCACTGTTGCTGCCAATCGTGTGACGTCCGGCCGTTGGGGTGATCTCACGGCGAAGGGAGGATTTGATGCTGCGGTTGGTGCTGATCGCGTTGCTTATTCCAACGCTGGCTTTGATCAAGCTGCCGGTTGGGAGGTTCATCTCAACAAGCAGTCCCGGACCTATTCCAGCAAGCAAGCCACGCAAGGCATCACCATCAAATCTCGGAAAAAGGGAGGAACTCTCGGTCGTTTGGTTGTTGCTGATGGTGTTTGGAGTTTTGAAGCCGCTGCAACCATCAAGCATCAAGAGGAATTCAGTTTCTCGGTAATTGTTCGGGATGCCGATGGCGATTTGGATCGCTCCGTTCAACGCATCATTGTTTCATCGTCCGTGGCGCCCGAGCTGAACGCTCCTGAGCTGATTGTGGATGAAAACAATTTGCCCCAAGGCAATGGCCAAGGTCCCAATGCGGATGTTGGTCGGATTGATCAGAAGAATGTGCAAGTGGTGTCGCGCACATCTGCTGTGGATGATCTCGTTTTTCTCTACGGCGATCCAACCGCAACCACGTCGATTGCGGCGCCACGGGTGATCGATGCCAATGGGCGTGAGATCGCTGGTCTCAGCTGGACGCGTTCTGCAGATGGTCACACTTTGCTTGGTGGTTATGGAACGGTCAGCGTGCTCAAGTTGTCGTTACCCAAATCGGTGTCTGTTGCTGCCGGCTCCAGTTCCGCTGTTCACATGCGGGCGGAATTGCTGCATGAGGCCCGCCACCATCTCGTGGCGGATGATC
>WTGE01000424.1 GCA_011525445.1 Synechococcus sp. CO36386bin_37 | reverse complement strand
CTGTCGCTCCAGGGACCGCGGGAAGCGCTCAAGCGCGTGATCTTCGGCCCGGGAACCTACCTGGTTCCTCGCGAAGACGGACTGATCGTTGTGGGTGCCACAAGTGAACGCGAGGCCGCCTTCGCTGAAGGCCTCACCCCCGATGGCCAGAAGCAACTACAAACGGGCATCACGAGCCTGCTGCCTATGGCGGCCAACTGGCCCCCGATGGAGCGTTGGTGGGGGTTCCGACCCTGCACTCCGGACGAAGGTCCATTACTGGGGCCCGGGCCAATCCCTGGGCTCTGGCTCGCCTGCGGCCATCACCGCAATGGGGTGCTGTTGGCAGCCATCACGGCGGAACTCACAGCCGCCAGCCTGCAGAAGATCCCTCTCTCAGCACACAGCGTCGCTCTGCTGGAGAGCTTCCACTGGAATCGCTTTGGAGATTCCACCCACGGCTCCTCAAGGGCCAAAACGTGGGCGAATTCGTGAGAGCCTCAGCCTGGTCGATCACGGAATGTTTTCCGCTGGAAGGGCACCCAACCATCCGCTGACGTCAGAACAAACAGCGGACTGGCAGACGATCGGGCCAAGAGCGCAGATCAAGAACTTCCAGGTCGAAATCGTTGATCAGATCTTGTTTCGACACATCGCCAGCACATCGATCGACAAGGGCATACAGGCGATCCTGATAGCCACGATCGACCGTCGTCGGTTCCACCAACAGCAAGGAGATGGCGGGTGGTGCGTCAAAACCGCCATCCCAACTCTGCATATCCACACCAGGCGGTGGGTCTTGACACTGATAACTGGACTCCCAGAGGACTCCATCACGGACCGAAGTGCGAAACAGGATGAGACCCGCTTCAGAGGGGGCAAAACGCAGCCGTTGAATCCGATTCCTGATGACAGCGGGCGTACCTGCAGCCGCCAAGCGTCTGAAATCGATCAGCAGTGGCTTCGGAGCATGGGTGGGTCCCTGGATGATGCCGAGCAGATGCCCCTGATCCGGCGCAAAAACACTGTTTTTGGGCACAAGATGCACCAAGAGGCGAGCGGTGCACTCGCCCCGCGTTCCGCCCCCGACGCGACGCCCAGGGAAACTCGAACGGAGTGGTGGATTCGCTGCGGCAGGCAACACAGCTCCAAGGATGAGTAAGCACAGCGAGCGTTGCAGCAGACCAGCACATCCCATGACCCGAGCACTCGAAGAAAAGACTTTCCACTTGATCGTGCTGAATCCCGAATCAAGAGAAATCATCCGGTAAATAGAGCCTTACAAAAATTGGTGGGTCACAGCACTTTGAGCTAACTCACTGGGAAGACCGACTCCTCGATGATGCGGAGCATATTGAAAGCCCTCTCACTCACCCTGGCTCTGGGGACAGGCGTACTGATGAGTGGAACCCCCAGCTACAGCCAAACAGCACCTGAGCTCACCAAAAAGGTGATGCAGATGGAGCGCGATCGAGAGCAAGAATTTGAAAACTACTTCGGCGAAGACCTGGCAAGCGTCAGCAAAACAGCTGATGAAACTGCCGCTGAGCTTGAACGACTGAGTGCAGAAACCGGAGCACGCTCAGCGCTGTTATATGTGATTCCGCGAAAAAACCACCTGCACCTGGTCCTGATTCCACCAAGTGGCACTCCGATCGTCAAAGACTTCTATAACGTCACCGACCCCGAGCTGTTCACGGTCACGCGCAGCTTTCACAAGGGGATCCTGCGGATGGATACGACCCAAAGTCAAAACGCAGGCCAGCAGTTGTACGACTGGATCATCAAGCCGTACGAGCAGGAGCTGGCAAATGCAGAAATTGACTTACTTCTATTCTGCCTGGGTGATGGAGTAAAGGATCTTGCATTGCCTGCACTGTTCAATAACGGCTCTTACCTGATTGAGAGCTATGCGATGGCACGAATCCCCGCATTCAACCTGATCGATACAAGCTACAGACCCTTTAAAACCGGTCAATTATTGGCCATGGGAGCCAGCCATTTTAAAGATCCATCCATCCCGAAGTTACCAGGCACGGCACAAGAAATTGCAGGCTTAACTCAAAACCTTAAATCTGCAAAGAACAGCGCCTGGCGGGTGACACGATTGGAGAACAAGTCCTTCACACAGAACCGCATCAATCAGAACCTTTCCAAAAAGCCTTTCAACACACTGCACATTAGCACCCATGCGCAGTTTCAGCCTGGCAAAGCGGAGAACTCCTACATCCAGTTGTGGAATCAGAAGCTAAATTTGCACGATCTCAATGCAATCGACTGGGATCAATCCAAGGCAGATCTGATCGTGCTCAGCGCCTGTCAGACCGCGCTGGGAGACACCAATGCCGCCAATGGGTTTGCCGGCCTCGCACTCAAAGCTGGCGTACCTTCAGCCATTGGCACACTTTGGTCGGTGAATGATCAATCGACGACAGAGTTGATGACGTCGTTCTACGGCACACTTCCGGACAGCCGCACTAAGGCGCAGGCCCTACAAAAGGCACAGATCTCTGCGATTCGTCAACCATCATCATTAAATAGTGCTCCCTACTACTGGGCTGGCTTCAGCCTGATCAGTACACCGTGGTGATCAGGCTGAAGCAATATTAAAGCGCAAGGCTGGACGCTCAACTGATAGTCGAACGGGATGCTGTTATTGAACCCAGAGGCTATTAACAAGCGGCTCATCTTAAATTGCACCGTAAAACTGACGATATCATGACAGATGAATCGAGACGAATGGCAGCATCATGGCCAACGGCAGCACGCGAACAACACGCATAAATCGAAACAAGAATAACCAGCACTCAACGGATAGAATTTGAACAATTATCTCGATAAATTATTGGGGGGAACCCATCAATGTGATCCCAGCCCAATAAAAAGGATTTTCAAGACCATCCGAAATTCGACGCTGCTGAATTGACGTGAGCTGTGTTAACAACGGTTGACCATCAGGACCCTGCAACTGATCACCAACAAGCTGAACTTTGCCACGCAGGAAAGCCTGGCGTGTCAACTGCATCGCATTAGCCTTAGGGACACCTTGTTCGAGATACCAGTAGAGCAAAACAAAATAAGCGGAAGTAGCAACATCATCGACATACCAAAGCGTTCCTATTGCACTACGCGCGCCTGACTGCAAAGCAAGTCCACTAAAACCCAATTCCGCACCATCGTCACCGAGGGCTGTACGGCAAGCGCTGAAGACAACAAGATCCAAAGGCACACCCTTACGCTGCTGACGCAAGCGAGCCAGTTCCTTCATCGAAACTGCACCAACACCCGAATACAACCGAGAAGCAGCAGGTCCACCGGGCTTAAATTCGGCATGGGTAGCTAGATGGATCTTGTCGTAACGAGCATCACCACCTTGATTTAATAGAGCGTCCAACGTGAAGTCTTGGTTGAGGTACTGGTCTTTTTTTTGCGAATCACCTATACGGCTGAGTTCCTGGGGAACCAACGGCAACTCGGCCATACCTTTAAACCTCGAAGCCCCCAGAGCGAGTATTCGATCTTGACCAGCCGGCTGCGTATCAAAATCCATCAACGCTAAAGATGGAGTAATCGCAAAGGCAAAACGGTCACCAAAAAACCGCTGACCATCACTCAGTGCAGCAAAAGGAACAGCTTGGAGGCCACGATCCGCAGAAATGAGCAACGTGGTGATCTGTTCTCGCTGAATCACATCAGCTAAGCCTCCAAATATCAACTCATAAAGTTGACGCGAGGATGCCGAAGGATCCTCCACATTGAGCGGCTCCTGCCGTGATAGCTGCCGATACAGCGTGATCAAGTGACCACGAAATACAGCTGTCGACAATTCAGCCCGGACACCCTCAACATCTCCAGAAGCAGAAATTAATGTTGCATCGAGAAAAGCATCGGATGCATCCGAAGTCGTGCGCCCAACCGCAGGCGTAAAACGAACATGTAAGACTGCAGGATTGTAACGACTAGAATCAAATAATGCACGCTGCGCACGTGCCGGAGACAGAACCAAACTCACACCGATACAAGCGCAAAACGAGCATCTCAGCAGCCGATAAACTCTCGAGCAGAAATACAACAACATTCAACCCTGAATTTGAGATTGAAGCATGATCAGCGTCATTTAAACAAAAAACAAAAGGATTGCAAATTTAGTTAGCTCTGGTAGCAAAAAATCATTACTTTCTATGGGTTTAACACATTCCGCCTGAGTGTTTGAAGGAAGCCAGATATGGCCTGTACGGTCGGAGTCGAACGACCGGACAATTCAGGAAGATTCAGCCCTTGAACGGCTCGCTGCGTGGAGACTGCATCAGCAGTCTCGAGATTGCGCAATGCCTGCGCGGCACTGACCCGAGTTACAGCTACAGCTGGAGAGCGCGGCTGATTGGAATCGACGGGTGCATTATCAGTGTCATCATCAAAAGTGCCATCAGCGTCACCCCCTGCTGCCGCTTCTTCGTTATCCGTTTGAGTTTCAACATTTGATTCATCACTATCATCCCGAACCTCAACTGTGCTCTCAGCAGCTTTAGCAATCTCATCACTTCCATCTGAGGAAGCATCAACATCCTGAACGTTCTCAGCCACAGAGCCTTGGCCTGCGGAGTCAGAAGTGCCCGCAGTTGACACAACAGAATTACCAGGAGCGCCATCTCCAGTACTGGTAGAGGCTGTCGCTAAGCCAGCGGATGCCATGACGTCATCTGCCGAACTCGACACTGAAAATGAGGAGTCCATAGTGAGTTCAACAGCAAGATTTTCCCCAGAAAGACTGGTAGGAACTGCCGCAGGCTCTGCAACTGACGAAAATTCACTGGCCGCATCTGGCGCATCCGCAACAGACGATGGAGAATCAGCCTCCATCGTTTCAATCACAGCAGATGATGTGATTCCGACGTCTTCGGAAATAACTTCAACCGTAGAAATGGAGGTGTCATTGACGACATTGACGACCGCGGCAGCGGTCGCTTCATCGACTTCTGCATCAACCAAATCTGGTGTTGGTGTTGGCGCAGGCGCAGGTGCAGGCGTTGGTGTTGGCGCAGGCGTTGGTGTTGGCGCAGGCGTTGGTGTTGGCG
>WTGE01000304.1 GCA_011525445.1 Synechococcus sp. CO36386bin_37 | reverse complement strand
ATCGCCCACTACCTCGAGGGAAAAGAGATTCTGCGCAGTCCGCTGACGGAGTTCAAACGCGGCTTGGAAACCAGCGTTGTCGAGCACGAGCACCCTTCTCCGGTGGGCGTCACTCTGAGACGGGCGATGAGTCGCATCGGCGAACAGCGCTACAACCTGCTGTTCAACAATTGCGAGCATTTCGCCAGCTGGTGCAAAACAGGCCGTCATCAAAGTGGCCAAGTGGAGAGTTGGCTACACACCACCAGCCTTGGTGCGCTGGCCTTCGGCCAGATCATGCCCGCAGCGCTCCTCGCTGGCCTCCGACTGCTGTTGAAACGAGGGTTGGTCAATGAACACTCTCGAGACCGTGCTCGTCGCGGACTCGATCAACTGAAACAGCTTCGTCTGAATCTGCTCGAACAACTGGAGGGAACCCTTGAGCAAGCAGAGGGCTGGATTCGAGGCGGGCCCGATTCTGGCTCCAGCGTTCGTTATGGAAAACAGGGGAGAAAGTTGCTGCAAGCGGGCCAAAGCCTCGCCGATGAGCTCGCTGCCGTGGAAGAGCTTGAGCAACGTCTGAGCCATTTACTCAACGCGCAGCAGAAACGATCCATCAGCGACCAGGCTGAGTAACCTCAATGTCTTGCGGATAGTGCATGAGTCAGGCCTATCAGCCGCTGCACCACAAATACCGTCCTCAACGATTGGATCAGCTGGTGGGTCAGGAGGCGATTGCCGCCACACTTGGCCATGCCCTCACTTCCGGTCGGATTGCCCCGGCTTATCTCTTCAGCGGTCCACGCGGCACCGGCAAAACCTCGAGTGCAAGGATCCTGGCCAAATCTCTCAATTGCCTCAGCCACGACGGCCCGACACCCACTCCCTGCGGAACCTGTGAGCTCTGCACCACCATTGCCAAAGGAACCGCGCTCGATGTGATCGAAATCGACGCCGCCTCCAACACCGGTGTCGACAACATTCGCGATCTCATCGAACGCTCTCGCTTCGCACCCGTGCAAGCGCGTTGGAAGGTGTACGTGGTGGATGAGTGCCACATGCTCTCGACAGCAGCGTTCAATGCGTTGCTCAAAACACTGGAGGAACCTCCACCACAGGTGGTATTCGTCCTGGCAACAACCGACCCTCAGCGGGTACTGCCCACGATCTTGAGCCGCTGCCAGCGCTTTGATTTCAGGCGTATTCCTCTCGAAGCACTCCACTCGCACCTCACCTGGATTGCCGAGCAGGAATCCATCCCGATCCAACCAGAGGCGGTGCATGTGGTGGCTCAGCGCGCCCAAGGCGGTTTGCGCGATGCTGAAAGCCTTCTCGATCAACTCAGCCTTCTCCCCGGACCGATCGAAGCAAACGCGGTGTGGGACCTTCTCGGGGCCGTACCGGAGCAGGAACTCCTCACCCTGGCTGAATCCCTCGCAGAGGGAGAACCACTCAATTTGCTGGAAGCAAGTAGACGTCTCCTTGATCGTGGTCGTGACCCTGGCGCTGTGCTCCAAGGGCTTGCAGGCATCCTGAGGGATCTGGTCTTGATGGCTGTCGCCCCAGACCGCCCAGAGCTCACGGGAATGTCACCCCAATTTCGTGATCAACTGCCAGACCTGGCCCAGCGCGTCGGTCGGCAACGACTGCTTCAGTGGCAAGCGCAACTCAAAGGAAGCGAACAACAACTCAGGCACAGTTTGCAACCACGACTGTGGCTTGAGGTCTTGCTGCTTGGCCTTCTGGCCGATGCCGAGCCCGCCGTCGCGAAACCCCCGGTGACTCCTGCTGCCAGCACGCCAGCAGTAACAGTCTCGATCCCAGCACCAACAATCGAGACACCAGCTTTAAAAACGCCAGCACCGACCACTCGTCCAACCGACTCACCTCCGCAGCACGAGGATCCAACCTCAACGCAACAGCCAGACCCTGACCAACTCCCTGAACTCTGGCAACAGATTCTGGCCAGTCTCGAACTTCCCTCCACGCGAATGCTGCTGTCACAGCAGGCACAACTCATCCGACTGGATCCCCATCGCGCTGTGGTCCAGGTGGCCGGAAATTGGATGGGCATGGTGCAAAGCAGGGCCAGCTTGTTGGAAGAGGCCATCCAACGTGCCCTCGGAGGAGATCGCCAACTGGTTTTAGAGAACCACGGTGGAACAGCTCCGATGACCACACAAACTGGCCACCCATCGGTCGTCCGATCAACACCAATCTCCAGTCCCCAGCCTGCTGCATCCAAACCGCTTGAATCCCAAAGCTCTGAACCCAAAACAGCCCTAACAACCGCCAGTTCAACGCCTCCAGCGAAGACACCTCGAACACCAAAAGCCGACGACCCGCCGCACACTGTCCTCCCAAAACCAACGCCTGCCCTTGAAACCCAGGTGCAGAGGGCCAAGGTGTCTCCCGCCGCGCCAGAAGCTGCTCCCGCCGCGATCATCGATGAAAAGGTGAAGCGTTTTGCCGACTTTTTTAACGGTCAGATACTCGACGTGGAGCTGAACAACGAATCATCGAGCTCGCCCCAATGAACTGGAACAAGCCAGTCGAACTATCCAATCCAACAGCTCCACTGGGCTGCCCATTGTTCAGGCTTCCACTGTCTCCTTGGTGCCGCGATGGCTCGTTTTTGCCCAAACCAGACGCTTGGGGAGCAGGGCCATTCGCAACGTGACCCAAGGAATTACCACAAACCAGTGGCTGAGATAGGCAATACCCAGCAACAAAGTCATCGGATCGGGTTGTGGGATGGCTGGGCCTTCACTCATACGGCGGCAGCCCCTCCAATAGGCCACGCCCGACACCCCAAAGGCCACGATCGACAAGGGCCAATACACCGGCGATGTTCGGGTCAGAGCGCTGGTGACCAGATCAGCGAAAGACAGCACGGGCAAGGCATATTGCAACAGGAAAAAGCAGAGCAGATCACGGCGTTGTCCGACCGTTAAACGCCCTGAGAGCAACCCCGGCCCATAATCAAAGAAGCGCTGCAAACCTCCTTCCGCCCAGCGTTGACGCTGCTTCCAAAGAGCTGAAAGCGTCTCCACTGCCTCTTCTCGAACCGGTGGATTCCAAAGCAGAGTTGTTCGCGCACCCTCCAGCAAAAACCGAAAGCTCAGATCCAAATCGTCGGTAACGGTGTCCTCGTTAAATCCGCCGCAGGCCTCCAGCGCATCACGACGCAACAACTGACCGTTGCCGCGCAGTTCGGCCACACCTCCTCCGAGCAAACGACCCTGCTGAATCAGTGCATCAAAAGCCATCTCCATGGCTTGTACCCGTGTCAGCAGGTTGGTGTCAGCATTTGTCACCGCTTTACGCATCTGCACCGCTGACCAATCACCGGAAACCGCAATCGGGATCAATCGCCGTAACTGATCATCACTGATTTGACCGTCGGCGTCCAAGACAAGGATCCACTCGCCCTTGCTTTGCTCCAGGGCAGCATTCAAAGCACCCGACTTGCCACCGCCCGCGTCGCGCTCACGCCGAATCACATTGAGGTTGGGGTACTGAGGCTTCAGTTCATCCAGCAGAGCAGATGTTCTGTCTTCGCTACCGTCATCCACGATCCAGGTGGTGAGATGGTCAGCGGGGTATTGCAACGCTCCCAGCCTTTCCATTAATCGAGCCACCACGGCTTCCTCATCCCTGGCGGCAACCACCACATCCACCGCGGGCCACTTGGAGAGATTCACAGAAACTGCGGAGTCCTCAGCTCCCGTGACCACCTCCCCGAGTTCTGGCTCCGAGTTCGAATCGTCTTCTCCGCGGCTCAAATCAGCACCTCGTACTGAATTGGTGCTCTCTTGGGAAGCCAGCAACGTTGTTCTGAGGGAATATCCCCCAAGCACAAGAGCAAGCGTGATCGATGGGATCAGGCTTCTGGTTGGATCGAACCAATGTGGTGCTGCGCCTGCGCAGCCACAAGCAACCACAAACAAGGCTGTCTTGCCGCGTCGGTGATCACCTGTCCCTGCGGCCACGAACCTCTCATCGCTCAAATCCATGCGACTTTAAGGGGCTTTGGAGGGTTGGGACCCTAGGGGAGTTTGCGGCCTGGTCAATGTTGTGCCCGGGTAGTAGTGCTTGAGAATCCGTTCAGCACTCCAACCACGAGACGCCAAATCAATGGCACCCGCTTGAGAGAGGCCTACCCCATGGCCAAATCCACCGCCCTGAAACTGCCAATCATTCGCCCCGATCGGCTTGACCGTAAACAACGTGCTGGGAAGGCGACGCAGGGTGCGGCGAATTTCGTCCAACCTCAGCAGCACCGTCTGGCCGCCCCCTTTCATCTCGATCTTGAGAGCGAGGACCCTGCCGCTGGCTCCTCGCTCCTGGACCTGCACCACACTCGGAACAGCCTTTGGTGGACCTGCGGCGCTTAAAGCTTGAGCAATCTGAGCAGCGCTGTAAGTTCGAGACCAGCGAAAACGAGGATGGTTCGTGCCATAAGCACCTTCCCCTCGCTCAAGCAGAGCAATCACGGCCGAGGTGTCCTGCAACGGCAGTGACAGCCCATTCACCCAAGCCTCGGAGCCATCCGCACGGGCCTGGACATAGGGCAGTGAATCCATCGCCCAGGCCTCCTCCCCGCCAGCCATCACCCCACCATTACTGGCGTGATACCACGCTTGTATCGGTGTGCCTTCCCAGGCCAGGACCTGACCGGATGTGGCCCGTATCGCCTCACGCACCGCTGAACTGGCTTGACGAGGATCGCTGTAGACCTGGCACTGCGTATCACTGCACAGGTGATAACCATCAATTGCAAACCGATGGCTATTCGCCAGCGCCCATGTCCGCGCCAAAACCGCCTGAGCCTGCAGAGCGGCTGGTGGAGATCCAGCTCCGATTTCATGGGGAACCACACCCTCCAAATAACGCTCAAGAGGCACCTGTTCCAACAAGGTCCAACTGCCATAGGCGTCCGGCTGAATCCGAAAAGGACCTCTGAGAACTCCTCCCTTCCAACGCAGGCCGTCGGGGGCTTCAAGCCTCAGTGGCCCCTGAAGTGTGCGTCCACCTGAGGGCCCTTCCAAAACCACCTTCAACTCGGTGGTGAGCGTGCGGATC
>WTGE01000183.1 GCA_011525445.1 Synechococcus sp. CO36386bin_37 | reverse complement strand
CATCCACGGCATAAGGAACCGGATGCCGCCGCGAGGCAGCAACACCCAATCGCGCAAAATGGCGATCGGAATCAATGCCAATCGGGAACACATGGCGAAATTGGCGGTACCAAAGCCGCATCACAAAGTCTTTGATTGAGCTTTTCAGCGAGCTGCGCGGAAAAGCACGATCGGTGCCATCGGCCCGCAGCAGCAACGATTGCCCACCCATCGTCAGCAGGAGAGTGGACACACTGATGAAAGCGGGGGTGTAAGCAAAGATCAGCACCTGATCGGGCTGCCAGGCGCTGATGGCGCGGACAGCTCTCCAAGCAAGAGGTAAGGCAGAACGCAGGCGGCTCAGCTGCTCCAAAGGAGCGTGGCTGATGAAGGCATGGGGAAAGCCTTCATGGGCTGGAACATCCCAAGCGAAGCTGACACCAAAATCAGGATCCAGACTGCTGCGCCGGCCATGGTCACAACCAAAAAAGACCCGCAGTTCAAGGTCATTTTGCCGAGATAATTCAGCAAATACAGGGCGAAAATATTGAATGGGGTGGCTAACTAAAATAGCCAAACGCAATGGGCGTTTCATCTCTGGGGCTGAAAGCCCTCTCTCCTGGCAACTAAGCGAATTGTTTTCATGAGAATAAGCAGGTCAAGTAAAATTCCTGCGTTGCGCAGGTAATAGAGGTCATAACTGAGTTTCATTCGACTATCAGCAACACTATTTCCATAGGGATAGTTCACCTGTGCCCATCCACTGAGTCCTGGGCGAATCCAATGCCGGACTCGATAGTGAGGTATTTGCTTCTCCAGATTGACTTCCATCTCCGGGCGCTCCGGCCTGGGCCCAATCAAGCTGAGCTCACCACGAAGAACGCCCCAGAGTTGCGGCAGTTCGTCAACTCGCAACTGACGCAAGATTGCACCAGAGCGAGTAATGCGCGAGTCACTCTTCTTGGCCCATTGAATACCCGAAAGTTCAGCATCAACTCGCATACTACGCAATTTCCATATCCTAATTGGCTTCCCGTATAAGCCACTACGAATCTGGCTATAAAAAACTGGGCCGCGATCCTCGATCCATATGGCGAAGCCAGCAATCAGCAACAATGGACTTAAAAGGAGAAGCAGGCTCATCGCGCCAAAAACATCAAAAAATCGTTTGAGTCGCCAACTCCAGCGACCTGGCTGCAAGCTAAACCCCTCAGCAGCCAGCAACCATCGTTCACTGAGAAGTTCTGGTGGTACCCGTTGCAAGTTTCGCTCAGTCCAGTCAACTAAGGAGCCAACACGAACACCCAAAGGACGCAAAGCCACCAAACGCTCGAGATATTCCTCTGGAATGTTGGCCTGGTCACTAACGGCGACAGAGCTATCAGAGGACTGGCTATCACCAACGGCGGATAGTTCATCACATTCGTTGAGGAGCTTTATTGTTGATCGTCGCTTTGCTGGTAGGGAGTTGATCTCACCATGCAACACAATTTGCTCGTTCCTCGCACAGATCAAAATCACTTTCTCTTGGCCACCTTGTCTCCACATAATGACAAAATGACCTAGGCCTGAACCCAAGGCAATCGCAGTGAGTAAAGGGAGCAGGAAACTACGCAAGCGGGTTCCGGTATCACCAATGCCAACTAGCCAGGCTTGAAACACAAATAATGCAAGAATGCCAGCGGCAAGCCACATAGTTTGCCTGCAGCTAATTATTACAGGCTTACTTTGGGTATAACGGCCTAGAAGGTAAGATCCACCAAGCCAAACACAAACCAAAACAAACCAAGCCATAGTCACCCCTGGCCAAGAGCCTGTTCGCCACAGATAAATAACTGGGTAAACTCCAAGAACTATCAACAAATCCCAAAGCGCCAAAATAATGAGCGACAAACGCTCCCTTAACCAAGGTGCACGCCAGCTCATCCGGCCTCAGAGCGAGCAGCTTTTCTATCAACAGGAAAGGAAACAAGATTGGTAGGAGTACTTTTCTTCCAATCCCATTCTGGTACCAGAAGTTTAAGTAGCGAAAGAACCTTTGGCTTGTCTTGTTGGGACCAAGCAATTTCAAGTTGATCTAAATACAACTCCAATTTGACAGAATCAAATGAGTGCTCATGCGCCGAATAGATCAGTGGATGGATTGTGGGTTGAGCATTACCTTCAATCAAAAGCTCTTCAAAGAGCTTTTCACCTGGGCGCAATCCGGTGCATATGATTTCTATATCCCCATCAGGATTAGCATCATTCTTTAGCTCCAATCCACTCAACCTCACCATTTGCTCTGCAAGCTGCCGTATCAAAACAGGTTTGCCCATATCCAGCAAGAAGACTTCTCCCCCTTTGGCCAAACCTGTGGCTTGAAGTACAAGTTGCGTTGCCTCCGGGATTGTCATAAAATATCGAACAATATCAGGGTGAGTAAGAGTAATTGGCCCTCCAGATTTAATCTGCTTGCGGAAGAGAGGAACAACTGATCCTGATGAGTCCAACACATTGCCAAACCTAACCATTGAAAAACAAGTTTTCTTAGACTGATTGGCAGCTGCTTGTACAACTAGTTCCGATAGTCTTTTGGATGCACCCATAACATTCGTAGGCCTTACAGCCTTGTCAGTCGAAATCAACATGACCTGATCTAAATTCGCCAGAACTGCCGCGCGACAAACAGATCTGGTGGATCCAACATTATTTCTAATGCCTGCCAAAGGATTAGCCTCAACCAATGGGACGTGCTTATAAGCTGCAGCGTGTATAAGAACATTAACGTGATAGTTTTGAAAAACTGACACCAAAAAAGTTTGATTTATTGCAGAACCAAGTATTGGAACCAATTTAATGCGCTCTAGGGTTGTAGCCTCCAACTCTTGCTTGATTGCATAGAGCGCAGGCTCACTCCTTTCGAGAAGAATTAACGTGTCTGGCTGCAGTTTAAGTATTTGCCGACACAGCTCCGAGCCAATAGATCCCCCTGCACCCGTCACACAAACTACTTTCCCCACAAACGATTTAGGCAACAACTCAGAACTAACTGTTGCCTGATCCCTTCCAAGGAGATCTTCAATAGAGACCGGTTTTAAAGCATCGATTCGAGCTTGACCTGATGTCAATGCATCAAAGGATGGTACTTCAAGTATTGGACATTCAAAATCTTGTATTGAGGATAAAATTTTCCTACGAGCTGACTTACTTATAGATGGAATTGCCAGCAAAACCTGATCCACTTGTGGCTGGTTATTTAGGAAAGAATTGGGACTCTGAATAGGAACTCCCCCTATCGTGCGTCCCCAAAGACTTGAATCGTCGTCCAGGAAAACCACAACGTTCTGCATACCCGAATGTTTGAGGGCAGATGCCAGCTGAATTCCTGCGTTTCCAGCACCATAAATTGCGACATTTTTTTGCCCTTCTTGACGGCTCCTACGTATTGTTCGCCATAAAATATCCCTCAACATGAATCGCGAGAGTCCAATCAGTCCCGTAGAACAAACCCAAAACAAAAGCCAACAACTACGGGGAGGTGGCGGGAGCCGGAGAAATTGGCCGAATGCAATCAGAAGCAACATCAGTAAGCCGTTGCGCAGGGCAAGCTGATAAAAAGACCGGCTTTCTACGTAACGGGTCAAACTTTTGTACTGTCCTGTCAGGACAAATAGAGGCAGTCCAAACCCCAGAGCACCGACGATGATCCATGGCCCAGCCTCCAGCCAATGCCGAGAAACAGGACTCTCGAGCCTGATCCAGAAACTGAGCCAAACAGCTATTGACAGCGCCAGTCCGTCACCAAACACAAGGAGTGACCGCCGTTCCATCGGCCTGAGCTCTTTGAGTCGAGACAGAAGCAGAGCCAGGGATATACCTCCTCAGGAAGACTATTGAGTCACATCTCGCGCGATGGCACAACAGGGCACGTGACAGCTAACGGAATCGCCACCAACAAGCCTGACACGACAAGAGTGAGGGGCCAATGCAGCACAGACACATCCAAAAGCCCTTGAATCGAGCAGTACACCAATGAGAACTGACCGCCACGGCAGACCAAGGGGTCTAACAGCGGGTTAGTCCTGCGCCATGCAATGAGAATGAGAATAAAAACCAGCCCTAATCCAAGTAAGCCCAAACTGCCGGTATTCGCAAAAAGCTGTAGGTAGAGGTTGTGTGCATGCTCAGCAACGCCGCCATGAACTGGATCGCGACAAAAATGTTCGGGTCGATCAAAACCTACCCCCCACAAAAATCGATTGTTGCCACTGAAGGGGATAGCGGCATAGCAACGGGCTATGGCCAGCCTGCCACTATCTGAGCTGACATCGATCCCAGGGAAACCAAAGCTTGAAGGGCGAACCATCTGCTTCACGAGAAGCATGGTGGCCCCCAAGCTGACTAGAAGCATGACATCCCTCAAAACCTTGCCCTTATGAGCGCGCTCTTTGATCCAGATGAGTGCGATTGCTACTAATGCAGTTACCAGTGCAGCCCGTGAACCTGTCTGCCACACCATGACAGCGGCGAGGGCAGAGGAAGCGGCAGCAATCAACTTCTGGTATGGAGGTTGAGCTTCCTTTAAAAGCCAAGCGAAGGCAATTAAGAACAAGAGGCCCAGAACATAAGCACCTTGGTTCGTTCCAGCTAAGTAATTGGGAGTCCAAGGTCGCCCCTCCCGGACCAAGGGATCTGTTAACAACGGCGTTGATCCCAACTGAAAAATCAAAGGGATGAGAGGTAATAACAACAAACGCAGTAGTCGAGCCCACCGTTGTTCAGTGACTGTGGCTCCTGCAAATAGAGCTGACACAAACAGAACACCGTCCTGTGGTGCAGCAGGATGGGGCATTTCATGCAACCACCAACTGCGGCTATACAAAAGAAGAATGAACACCATTGGCCATGCAGCCCAACGTTGCCGCCTTGGTGCCATCAACAATTGAATTACAACCCAAAGCACTACCGGAATGCTGCTGATACCCGGATAAACAGGTAACAAAAAAAGGAGCACTGCGATGGGAAGCAGCAAGTCAAATAGCAAGAGCCACCTGCCAAAAACATTCAATGACATAACCACGCTCCGTACTTGGCATCGCTGAACTGCGCAGCTTGGCGCTGACTAT